>NZ_JAUBRB010000026.1:88784-89065 GCF_036701585.1 Microcoleus sp. POL10_C6
GAATTGCTGCTGCAAGGATTCCAGAGCGCTGGATTTTTCGGCTAGCTGTTGCTGAAACTCGTGTTCGCGGTGTTCTTTTTCAGCGAATTGCTGCTGCAAAGAAGCGATCGAACTTTCGCGTTCACTCAACTGCTGCTGTAAACTTTCGTAACTCGACTTCGCTACTGTTTCGGCTAATTGGCTTTCGAGATTTTGCTTTTCGGTAGCGAATTGCTGCTGCAAAGAAGCGATCGAACTTTCGCGTTCACTCAACTGCTGCTGTAAACTTTCGTAACTCGACT
>NZ_JAUBRB010000026.1:89165-99402 GCF_036701585.1 Microcoleus sp. POL10_C6
TCGCTACTGTTTCGGCTAATTGGCTTTCGAGATTTTGCTTTTCGGTAGCCAATTGCTGCTGTAAAGAAGCGATCGAACTTTCGCGTTCACTCAACTGCTGCTGTAAACTTTCGTAACTTTCTTGCAGCGGATTTGGCTTTACACTCACCGAGTCCGATAGAGTTTCTGCCGTTACAGCCTCATTAATTTCGGTTTCTTCGGCTGTTTCCCCTTGCAAGTGGGCTGCCTCTACCTCCGTTTCTTCACCTTTTTTCCAAGTGACAGTAACTTCCGTCTTGTCCTTAGAAATATCCAGAGCGCCTTGTGCCAAGCGTTCTAGGAGTTCCGACCTTGATATTCCGAGCTTGCGAGCGATCACGTTTAATCGATCGGCACTAGAAGAAGTCAGCGAAAGTCCGACTTTGACTTTACTTTCTGAATTGGAACTAACTACATTGCGATTTTTTTTGACCATTGGCATTTTCCTCATGCCAACCTACACTAATAAGTGTAGTGGCTGAAGCTTCTATTAAAATTAATTCTTGTTACTTACCAATTGTGCCAGCTTCTGTTCCCAATTGAACAAAAATCCGTGAATATACTCTTCGGTCCATTCCTCGCCGTAGAACCGCTTAAACATTCCCTGACCCAGGGTTTTTTCGGCACGATAGCGCAGATAGCACAGTTGAGCTTGTTAGATACTATCTAACTTTGCGCCCCATGTCATCTGTTCGGCGCGATCGGCCAAATCGAAATAAGCCGCCAGATAGTCTTTGAACCCTCCAAAAACCGGAATTGCCACAATTTCCGTTTCCTTGGGGCGATCCCACAGAAACGCCAACGAGAAAAACTGCTTAGCTTCCTCTGGAAAGTCGCCACTCTAGGGAAGGTGCGGTTGATGAGCTTGAAAAATTTGTTCGATCGGCCCAGTACACTTAGCTTGGTAGTCAGCATCGCCGCCAAACAGAGGCTGCATATCCAGAGCAATTAAATGGCCACCCGGCAGCGTTACAAAACCCGCGCCAAAAAACGGTTGATAGAGATTACCTGAAATCTATTGCTCCTACTTTATATAATTTTAGACTGCGGCGTGCCGAACAGAAAAACAAGTAGAGAGGTGAAATTTTTCCAGCCAACTATCCAGCTAATGATTCGGGGACATCCTAGATAGACTTCTTTCAATTTGATATAAAAACAAATACACGTACAGGAATTATTGCTGTAAATTTACCAAGATGGAAACCATGACGATCAAAAATGAGCAACAATATCAGCACACCTTAGATTGGTTGCTGCGATTTTAGCAGTCTGTAGCTGAATTGGATAGTAATGAGAGTTTGAAAGACGAACCTGTGGGATGGCAGTTTCAGAGAGATTCAGATCCGAATCAAGTAGACGAGCTAAAGTCAGAAGTTGCTGAATATGAGCGACTTGTTCAGTGCAACCCCAGCAAATTCCGCTCAAAGTTCATACTTTCAATAAGTTGCCAGGTACTTTAATTAAAGCTTGCATAGCCGCAAAAATTAGCAAACAAAAACTAGCCCCGATATTAGGAATTAATGCTGAGCGATTTAAGCAATATGAAGACACAGATTATCAATGCGCTATTTTTGTGGAAATCCTCGAAGTCAGCACAGCTTTGGGCGTAGAATTTGAAACTGCTGTGATTCTGGTAGGTTTTCAGGAAATAGAAGCGGTTAAAAAAACAGTAGAAAAATGGCGAAAAGAAAAAGTTAATTTAGCAACGGGTTCTCCAGCCCGTTCCACAATAATATTGAGTTTTGACAGAAGGGGCCGGAACTCCCTTTCATAAGGTTGTATAACTATTTATATTGACTGTTTTTAAAGCGAAGCTTCCAAAGTCGCACCTGCAACCCGATGATCTCGATCTTTTGCCAAATAGCTCACAGCAGCGCGAGCTTGAGGATTGTCAAATCTGCTCAGCGCGCGAGCAACTCGCAGCCGAATTCCCCAGTAATCCGAACTTACTAGAGGTAATAATTGCTGCAATGCCTCTTCTTGCTTCTGGGTATTTGCCAGCAGACCAAATCCGTCAATTGCTGCTTCCTGAACTGGTACATCTTCGCCGCCAAGACCGATCGCACAAATTTCAAATATTGCATCAGCACACTGCATTTCGTACAGCGGAGCCATGATACTGCGGCGGACGAGCCAATTGTCATCGCGGCGAAAAGCTTCAACTAAATGAGAAATTGCCTCGGTTCCGAACCTTGACAAAGAGTTAGCGGCTTCTGCTCGCACGTTCGGATCGCGATCAAACTGCATCATTTTTAACAGCGCCGCAAAAGCTTCCGCAGTTTGAATCTGCCGCAATCCCATCGCCACGAACGATCGCACCATAAACTCGCCATCGTCCACTTTGCTCAGCAACATCGGCAGCGCCACCGCAGAATCGCAGTTTCTCAGAGCCGTTACCCCCCGCAGCCTCTCTTGAGAATCCGAACTTTGCAGCGCTGCTTGGATTTCGCTAATTTTCATAAGCCAATTATATATTTTTGTTACGTTTCTTTACAATTTTAGCAATTATTCCCGGATTTTGGGCAGATTTAAAAAAACTTCACTGCTGAATAAGAAATTTTGTGGGTATTTAAGCGAACTTTTGTATGAGTAATGAAGGCAATCAGTACCCTATTTATTTGAGTATGTGGAGGCATCATTATTATCTCGCGCGTAAAATCCCAAATGATTGGAAATTGGACGTTCCTGCATGGGAATTTTATTCTGAATCGGAGCATTCAACAGTTTCGCTCCTGACGGCGATGCTACTGCAAAAGTTACCGACCCGCCGCCATCTAAATTCAGCACTGTCTCGGCTCCCAACTGCATCGAAATATCAGTTATTTCGCTCAATTTCAGCCCTTCACTGTAAAGCCTCTGCTTGCCGTCTGCCAGAATTAACCACAACTTGTCGCCTGTTTTGTCAATCGCCGCAACGGCACGGGGATAGGGTTTATCCTGTTTGCGTTCTTCCTGACTTTGTGCTACGGGTTGACCATTTTTCACCAGCAAAGTATCTCCGGCAACTCCA
Source organism: Microcoleus sp. POL10_C6 (assembly GCF_036701585.1). Classification (NCBI taxonomy): domain Bacteria; kingdom Bacillati; phylum Cyanobacteriota; class Cyanophyceae; order Oscillatoriales; family Microcoleaceae; genus Microcoleus; species Microcoleus sp. POL10_C6. The sequence goes on from NZ_JAUBRB010000026.1 coordinate 92,194, forward strand.
TAGGCTGTTCCCGAAGGACAAGTGCCGTTTTCGATTATTTGAGCGCGGTTTTTGGCATCAAAACAAAGGGCGGGGAAGCCTGAATGTGGTTTAGAATAAGCTTGGCTTTTGGCAAGGGCGTGTCCGACATTATTTACTCGATCGCCACTGCGGGGATAGTAATCCCAAGGTGCTTCCTCGATGCAGGGATAAAAAAAATTGCCGTTAACTGCTAATTGCAATTTAAATTCTTTCAGGAATTCAGTAGCAGTGCGGGCATTGGTTTCTGTTAAATCGGCTGTTGGGTTTCCGGGAGTGACAAAAATTCCTATTCCCGGCGCTTTTAGGTCGATGCTAACAATGTGAATGAGGGTGGGACGCGGATTAGTCCGAAATTCCCTGCGGTAGGCTATTCCTTGAAAGAGCGATCGGGCTTCGTTGGTTTGTTGGGGACGCAAAAAGTAGGGAATGTTGTAGAGTAGTATTGGTGCGAGCAATATTCCGAGACCGAGAATATGCCAAATTTGTTTGATAGTGGGCCGATAAGTCATACCATTTTAGATTTTAGATTGGGGACGGGAACACGGACTGATTTATATATTTTCAAGCCTCCTCTACTAATATGAAGCGTTCGGATTCCAATAATTTTAGCAATCAAATTTTACAAAATCGATCGTTCCAAGGACAAGTTCTTAACGGTGCTGATTTTAGCGGCGCGGATGTTAGAGGCTGCAATTTTAGAAATGCTCAGTTAGCGGGTGCGAATTTTATCGGTGCGAAAATCGGGCTTTCTCGGCGACAGATAGCTGTTTTGAGTGCTGGGGCGATCGCGATTTGTTTGGTTGTGGGCGATGTTCTGACTCGAATGATTCTGGGAGCCCAAGGACAACTACCGGACTCTCCCAGTTGGCCTTTTGTTCTGTTGCTGTACGGGGTTTTGAGCGCTGCTGGTTTCGCTTCGGCGATCGCCAGCAAACAGCCAAAAACTTCAAAAGCGGGTAGATTGGCACGAACAATTTCTGCTATTCTATCAGGAGCTTTGTTGGGATTTTTCTATGCTGGCACTGCAACTAATAATAATTCCCAGGCTGCTATTGCTGGAATGGCGATCGGCGGGGTGTTAATGTTTTTTGTGAGTTCCCGGATTCGCGGCCAATTTGCACAGGTGGCGATCGCATCGGCTGGAAGTGTGGCGACTTACGCAGCGGCTTTTTTGTTCAGTGCAACGGCGAGCGCTTTTCTGAGCACTCACAAACTGTTTTGGGGTATGTGTTTCGGTTTGCTGTCGCTGCTGTATCTTTGGTTTGCGTTTGTGTCTTTCTCGGCGATTGTTCGAGAGATTGGAAATGCTGAGGGTACTTCGTTCAGAGGGGCAAATCTCGCTGATGCTAAGTTCGATATAAATTACGTGTATCTAAAATCTAAAATTTAAAATCTAAAATTACGCCACTGATATTCAAACAGCAATTGATCCAGCAGAAAGCGACGCTTTGCTGCAAACGGTGGCGATTGGTGTAGGTCACTATGGTTTTCTAGTATTGGCATTATATCTGGGCGTTTATTCTCGGCCCGATCGCCCGTAATTTACACTCAAAAATATAAAAGCGAGATCCCTTGATTTTTCTAAAAAAATCAAGGGATCTCGCTCTAATCAAAGTATTTATCTCATATCAGAGATTTTTTTTGCAAGCTGTTTTTTTTGCCTAAACAGCTTGTTTAACGGAGAGGGAGGGATTCGAACCCTCGTTAAGTTGCCCTAAACACACTTTCCAGGCGTGCGCCTTCAACCGCTCGGCCACCTCTCCAGGGCTAAATTCATTCATTTAGCCACAGCTAAACTATATTAGCAGAACAAATCTGATTTGGGAAGGGGTAACGACATAAATTTGCGGTTTAATATGGGTAGGGTGTGAAACGGGCAGGCTTGGGTTCTCCTCCCTGGGTCGCAAACCCATTCATTTCAAGGATTTTGCCCCGCCAGCGCCAATCTAAAATCTAAAATCTAAAATCTAAAATTCCATGACTAACTCTTACACAATTAAAATTCATAACAGACAGACAGGCGATCGCCACACCGTGCGAGTACCCGAAGACCGCTACATCCTCCAAAGCGCCGAAAACCAAGGAGTAGAATTGCCCTTTTCCTGCCGCAACGGCGCTTGTACCGCCTGTGCGGTGCGCGTCAATTCGGGGGAACTGCACCAGCCAGAAGCAATGGGGCTGTCTGTGGAACTACAAAAAGAAGGTTATGCCCTGCTGTGCGTCAGCTATCCCCGTTCCAACATCGAGGTAGAGACGCAAGACGAAGACGAAGTGTACGAATTGCAATTCGGTCGTTACTTCGGCAAAGGTAAAGTTAAAGCCGGTTTGCCGTTGGATGAAGAGTGAGCAACTTGATAAATTATAAAATACCAATTATCCATGCTTTATCGATTATGTGCGATCGCCCTTTGTCTGTTGTTAGCTAGTTGCCAAAAACCAGAAATGCCCCAAGGTACGATCGCCAAAGTAGAAAGGGCCATCAGCGGCCAAACAATCGAAGTTATCAGTACAGCCGACAAAATAGCCTTATTAGAACAAATCAGGCTGATTGGTATTGATGCGCCGGATTTAAAACAGCAGCCTTGGGGAGAAGCAGCCAAACAAAGACTAGAACAGCTAACTAGGGGAAAACAGGTATTGTTAGAATCCGACATCGAACAAAAAGACCAGTTCGATCGCAAACTAGCCTACTTGTGGCAAGATAAAAATTTGCTCAACGAACAGCTAATCAAAGAAGGTTATGCCCTGGCCTCGGTGCGATCGCCCAACACCAAATACCAGCAGCGACTCATCAACGCTCAAGAATGGGCGAGACTCATGGGTAAAGGCCTGTGGAATCCAGAACGAGCATTGCGCCAAACTCCCGCAGAATTTCGCCAGCAAAATCGGAAATAGTCAGTTGACAGTTGACAGTTGACAGTTGGCAGTTGACAGTTGACAGTTGACAGTTGGCAGTTGACAGTTGACAGGTGGCAGTTGTCATTGGAAGCAATTCTCAATTCCCAATTCCCAATTCCCAATTCCCAATTCCCAATTCCCAATTCCCAATTCCCAATTCCCAATTCCCAATGACTGACAATCAACTGCAAAACTTCTTAGAAATAGCCACCGAAGCAGCCCTAGCCGCCGGTTCCGTCCTGAAATCTTTCTGCGGAAAATTAGAAAAAATTCAAGAAAAAGGGCGATCGGGCGATTTAGTCACAGAAGCCGACAAAGCCTCAGAAGCCGTCATTTTAGAAATTCTCGGCCGCCACGTACCCCACCACGCCATCCTCGCCGAAGAATCCGGCAAATTAGGGGATGCCAGCAGCAAATACCTGTGGGCGATCGACCCTTTGGACGGCACAACCAATTATGCTCACCAATATCCTTTTTGGGCCGTGTCGATCGGACTTTTAATCGACGGGATACCACAAATTGGAGTAATTTACGACCCTTTTCATAACGAATTGTTTCGGGCAGGTAAAGGATTGGGAGCAACCTGCAACCGTTTGCCGATCGAAGTTTCCCAAATCTCAGAATTGAGAACCAGCTTGCTAGTCACTGGCTTTGCATACGATCGGCGGGAAACAGCAGACAATAACTATGCCGAATTCTGTCACCTTACCCACCTCACCCAAGGCGTGCGGCGCAGCGGTTCCGCATCCCTAGACCTCGCACACCTGGCGATGGGGCGATCGGACGGATACTGGGAACGGGGACTCGCCCCTTGGGACGTAGCAGCAGGCGTACTCATCGTCTCCGAAGCCGGAGGTCAAGTTACAGCTTATGACGGCAGTGCCTTTGAGATGAACTCCGGTCGGATTTTGGCCACAAACGGTAAAATACACGCCGAACTCAGCAGCGCATTGCTAGCCGTTCCTCCCTTATCTTCTTGGAAGTAGCGCCCCCCAGCAATAGATCGGGGGTAGTACGGGGGTCAGAACCCCTTGACTCAAGCTACATTAAAGAATAGTGAAAAGCCAGGAAAGGAAGAGTAAAAGTTATGTCTTTTGAAATGACAAAAGGGCTGTTCAAGTACGACTTTACAGATCAGCACGCAATTTTGGGAATTCCCTTAGACGCCGAGTTTAACGACATCCGCAAGCGCTACATGAAAATCGCCCGCCGGTTGCATTCGGATACTTGCTCTTTTGAAAGCCAAGCCGATAAAGATTGGGCTAACCAATTTTTGTCAAAAGTAGTCAATCCGGCTTACAACAAATTCTCTAAGGAAAGCGATCGCAAAGAATACAGCCTGCTATTAGCAGCCATCGCCAAGCGCGTCGTTAAAGAACAGGCGAAAATGCAAATTGAAAGCGCAGCAGCCAAACAGTTAGCTACCGCTAAAGATTGGGAAGAAGCTTACAAAACAGCAGTTAGCAAACTCGCTCTCAAGCAGTATGAATCAGTTAAGGAAACGCAAGAGGCGATCGATCAAATTAGCGAACTTAACATGGTTTATTTGCTGCGAAAAGAGCGCCTTGGTGGTGTTGGGGTTGCACCCGCTTCACCCATAAAAGATGCAACCCCACCCCCAACCCCACCCCCAACCCCAACCCCAACCCCAACTCCAACCCCAACTCCGCCCAAAGACGACCCGCGGATCGAAGCCTATTGCCGCCGAGCTCAAGGATTTATGGACAGCAAAAATTACGCTAAAGCAAGTTTGGAGTTGAGGGAAGCCCTGAAGGGCGCCCCGAAACACAGCAAGGCTCACGCTATGTTAGCAATGTGCTACCTTGAACAAAATCAAGCCACAATGGCAAAACTTGAGATGAACAAAGCTTTGGCATCAAATCCTGAAGAACCGACGGCTTTGGAAGTTAAGAAAAAGCTGGAACAAGCTTCCGCAAAAGCCAAAAAAGGTGACGAGAAACCAGGGTTTTTTGCAAGTTTGTTTGGCGGGAAGAAGAAGTGAGAAGTTGTGAGTTGTGAGTCAGGAATATTTAGAAATTGGTAAACTGCTCAGCAGTGAAGTGATCTCGCTCAAAAGCATCAATAGTTGGTGATATCACATCGGATAACAATCGGAATTATACCGTCAGTGCGATCGTCCCGCGATCGCGGCTGCTCCAGAAAGAGCGGGACGCTTGCACTTACGGGAAAAATGATTATTCCCATGCAAACCAAAACGCTATCACGCCTTAATTTGTTAAAGTCGAAGGTTAAGCTTGCCTGATTCGACTTTAACAGCCTCCCCTAAAGCTAAGCTTCTAAGCCCAATCTAAAATCTAAAATCTAAAATTGATATGACACCTTAATTTGTTAAAGTCAAATGTTAAGCTTGCCTCGTTAGACTTTAACACCGTCCATAAAGCTAAGCTTCTAAGCCCAATCTAAAATCTAAAGTCTAAAATCTAAAATTGATATGGTTCACCAACCCCCATCCGGTGCAAGAGATTTATTGCCCCTTGACGTTGCTCAAAAAATTTCGATCGAACGGCGCTTACAGCAGGTTTTTCACCGCTGGGGCTATCACCGGATTATTACCTCTACTCTAGAAAGGCTGGAGACATTGATGGCTGGGGGCGCGATCGACCGATCGACCTTAATTCAATTGCAAGACGCCGAGGATGGAGAACTGGGTTTGCGGCCGGAATTGACAGCATCTATCGCCCGCGCGGCTGCAATGCGGATGGCCGGGACTCGCTGGCAGCCTCAGCGCCTCTACTACAACGCCAACGTGTTCCGCAAAGGCCCAGATACTGGCTCAGGCGGGCAACAGGAGTTCTATCAAGCTGGCGTAGAGCTGCTCGGCGCGGGGGGGACGGTTGCGGATGCGGAAGTGCTGCTGCTGCTGTCTGAGTGCTTGCAGAGCTTGGAAATTGATGACTGGCATTTGGTTTTGGGAGAAGCGGGCTTGACTGCAAGATTGCTGGAACCGTTTCCCCCAAACGTGCGCCAAAAAGTTCGGGGGGCGATCGCCAATCTCGATCGAATTGCCTTGGAAACTTTGCCGCTGTCAACGGAATTGCGAGAAAGAGCTCTGCTGTTATTTGACTTGCGCGGTCGCCCAGAAGAAGTGTTGCCAATTGTTGCCAAGCTGGATTTAGATTTGCCGCAGCAAGCCGCGTTAAATAATCTCAAATCTGCGATCGAATTGCTGCACCAATATCAGTCAAAAATTCCCAATCTCAAATCTCACATTCACCTCGATTTGAGTTTAATTCAAACATTTGACTACTACACTGGAATTGTGTTTGAAGTTGTCAGCAGCAGCAAGACAGGACAGCGAGTTTTAGGACAAGGGGGACGCTACGACCAACTGTTGGGACTGTTCGATCCCCAAGGGCAAAATTCCCCCGGCATCGGGTTTTGTCTGAATATTGAAGATTTGCACCAAGTGTTGCTGACAGAAGGGCAATTGCCCACCCAGACGCCAGCTAGCGACTGGTTGGTTGTGGCTCAAACTCCTGAAGCTAGTGCCGCCGCGTTTGCTTACGCTCGCAAACTCCGAGAGTCTACTCACCTAGTTCGGGTGGAAATAGATTTAGAGAGTCGGGAGACAGCAGAGTCGGCGCGGGAATACGCGCGCGATCGACGAATTGCTCAAATTGCTTGGGTAAATGCCGAAGGATTGCCAACAATTGAAACGGTAAATTAGCCTAATTGGTAATTGGTAATTAGTAGTTGGTAATTGGTTAAAAATCACCCGATATGATATTATGTATCCTGCTGATTGAGAGAAGGTTTTGCCAATTGCTAATTGCTAATTCCCTATCTACCTAAAATCTTTTGAGAGAACACTATGGCACACACTATTGTTACGAATATTTGCGAGGGAATTGCTGATTGTGTCGGCGCTTGTCCGGTTGCTTGCATTCACCCCGGCCCCGGCAAAAATGTCAAGGGGACTGATTGGTTTTGGATTGATTTTGATACCTGTATTGACTGCGGTATTTGTTTGCAGGTGTGTCCTGTCGAAGGTGCGATCGTTCCAGATGAACGCCCTGAGTTGCAGCAAACTCCGACTTGATTGCATTAATTAACTTCATCCGTAAGGTGCGCTGCGGCGCACCCTAAATTTTTTTATGAACCGCAGAGGGCGCAGAGGACACAGAGAAGAAGAGTGAGAAATATTGGAAAAATCTAACGTTTAGATATCTAAGTCCAGGTAATTAATTATGTTATACCAATTTTATGTGAAGTTGCATATAATAGAGAGATAGCTTTTATGGTGCGTTTATGAGTCGTAGTTTAAAAATT
>NZ_JAUBRB010000115.1:0-2500 GCF_036701585.1 Microcoleus sp. POL10_C6
CAGCCCCAGGATGTGATGAGCCGACATCGAGGTGCCAAACACCGCCGTCGATATGAACTCTTGGGCGGTATCAGCCTGTTATCCCCGGAGTACCTTTTATCCGTTGAGCGATGGCCCTTCCATACAGAACCACCGGATCACTAAGACCTACTTTCGTACCTGCTTGATCCGTCGATCTTGCAGTCAAGCACGCTTCTGCCTTTGCACACATTGCGCGATGTCCGACCGCGCTGAGCGTACCTTCGTGCTCCTCCGTTACTCTTTGGGAGGAGACCGCCCCAGTCAAACTACCCACCATACATGGTCCCCGATCCGGATTACGGACCTAGGTTAGAACGTCAAGCACATCAGGGTGGTATTTCAAGGATGGCTCCACCGAAGCTGGCGCCTCGGTTTCATAGCCTCCCACCTATCCTACACAGACGAACTCAACGTTCAATGTAAAGCTATAGTAAAGGTTCACGGGGTCTTTCCGTCTTGCCGCGGGAACGCTGCATCTTCACAGCGATTTCAATTTCACTGAGCCTTGGGTGGAGACAGCGCCGCTGTCGTTACGCCATTCGTGCAGGTCGGAACTTACCCGACAAGGAATTTCGCTACCTTAGGACCGTTATAGTTACGGCCGCCGTTTACTGGGGCTTCGATCAAGAGCTTCGCTTGCGCTGACCCCATCACTTAACCTTCCAGCACCGGGCAGGCGTCACACCCTATACGTCCACTTTCGTGTTTGCAGAGTGCTGTGTTTTTGATAAACAGTCGCAGCGGCCTGGTCACTGCGGCCTCCATTGCTGGAGGCGTACCTTCTCCCGAAGTTACGGTACTATTTTGCCTAGTTCCTTCACCCAAGTTCTCTCAAGCGCCTGAGAATTCTCATCCTACCCACCTGTGTCGGTTTACGGTACGGTCTTGCGTGAGCTGAAGCTTAGAGGCTTTTCCTGGAAGCGTGGGATCAGTGACTTCGTCCGATAGGACTCGTCTCGTACTTCGGCCTTAAAGGGCGGCGGATTTGCCTACCACCCAAGCCTTTGTACTTTCCCCGGGACAACCAACGCCCGGTACACTTACCCTTCTCCGTCCCCCCATCGCACTCACGCGAGGTGCTGGAATATTAACCAGCTTCCCATCGACTACACCTTTCGGTCTCGCCTTAGGGGCCGACTCACCCTGCGCCGATGAACGTTGCGCTAGGAAACCTTGGGCTTTCGGCGTGCGGGCTTTTCACCCGCATTATCGTTACTCATGTCAGCATTCGCACTTCCGATACCTCCAGCAGCCTTCTCAAGCCACCTTCGCAGGCGTACGGAACGCTCCTCTACCGCGCACACAAAGTGTGCACCCCAAGCTTCGGTATATCGCTTAGCCCCGTTAAATCTTCCGCGCAGACCGACTCGACCAGTGAGCTATTACGCTTTCTTTAAAGGATGGCTGCTTCTAAGCCAACCTCCTGGCTGTCTATGCCTTTCCACATCGTTTTCCACTTAGCGATAATTTGGGGACCTTAGCTGTGGGTCTGGGTTGTTTCCCTTTTCACGACGGACGTTAGCACCCGCCGTGTGTCTCCCGCATAGTCTGTCCTGGTATTCGGAGTTTGCCATGGTTTGGTAAGTCACGATGACCCCCTAGCCATAACAGTGCTCTACCCCCAGGAAGATTCGTGCGAGGCGCTACCTAAATAGCTTTCGAGGAGAACCAGCTATCTCCGGGTTCGATTAGCTTTTCACTCCTAGCCACACCTCATCCCCTACTTTTGCAACAGGAGTGGGTTCGGGCCTCCAGTGCGTGTTACCGCACCTTCACCCTGGGCATGGCTAGATCACCCGGTTTCGGGTCTACTTCCTGCGACTATGCGCCCTATTCAGACTCGGTTTCCCTTCGCCTACCCTATACGGTTAAGCTCGCCACAAAAAGTAAGTCGCTGACCCATTATACAAAAGGTACGCAGTCACCCTTGCGGGCTCCTACTGCTTGTACGCATACGGTTTCAGGTTCTATTTCACTCCCCTCTCCGGGGTTCTTTTCGCCTTTCCCTCACGGTACTGGTTCACTATCGGTCAGTCAGGAGTATTTAGCCTTGGAGGATGGTCCCCCCATGTTCAGACAGGGTTTCACGTGCCCCGCCCTACTCAATTTCATCATCGTGGCCCTTTCAAATACTGGGCTATCACCGTCTATGGCCAGCCTTTCCAGACTGTTTTTCTAGAACCATGATGACTTTTGGGCTGTTCCCCGTTCGCTCGTCACTACTCAGGGAATCTCGGTTGATTTCTTTTCCTCCGGGTACTTAGATATTTCAGTTCCCCGGGTTAGCTTCCAGCAGCTATGGATTCACTGCAGGATACCCTTGCGGGTGGGTTTCCCCATTCGGACATCGCGGGATCAAAGCCTATTGCCGGCTCCCCCACGCTTTTCGCAGGCTGTCACGTCCTTCATCGCCTCTGACTGCCAAGGCATCCACCGTATGCGCTTATTCGCTTGACCATATAACCTCAAGTCGCCTCGA
>NZ_JAUBRB010000027.1:0-95444 GCF_036701585.1 Microcoleus sp. POL10_C6
ATTGTTGAGCAATAACTTGCCCGGTGTTGAAAGGCAGGTACTTTTAGATGCGATCGTTTTTTAGTCTAAACTCCAGTAGACTTAATTCACAACAAGAAATAATCAAGCCTACAGGTGAATGTCAATAAAATTTCTATCGCCAACCGTTCAGATATCAAATTAAAAACTTATTGAATTCCTTGAATACAAACGGTATGAATAAATTGAAAAGTTGGGAATTTCCAGCGTAGAGCAAGTTGTTTTTTTCCTTTGGGTAACTAATTTTTGAGTTGAGAATTTGTGAGTTGCAAGTTTTGACGTAGTAACCTTTGATCTCAAGTATAAACCAACAAACACAAACCCATTATCAAAGTTAATGCCTCTATTCTTTCCGGCGACTTGAGGAACACGCTATTCGTAAAAAATAGGGGGTCTTTCAAAAATCCCAGCCCTCTCTCTGCTGCCTGCTGTTCCTTATATTTCACCATCATTTCATCAGGATTTAATTTTGATACATCCAGCACATTAGTAGCTAAGATAAATCGGCCACTAGCTTTGGTTATGCGGGCGATAGCACTAGCATCTAATTCCAGTTTGGCTTAAACTTTAAATATCAAGCTAGAGCTAGAATTTTCCTGAAAAATGGTCAAATCAGTAATTGGTCTTCCTGTCGCTTCTAGAGTGCTGCTTTGAGTTAAATTATGACATTTTAGTTGTTGGGATAAACGATTTGCTGCTGACTCCAGCATCGACCATACAAGCAAATTCAATAATTGATAAACCTTGCCCCTTTTTTTGACCCTCAATTTCAGGTTTTTTGATTTTTTTCATTCCTTAACTCGGTCAGCATCACGACGCAAACTACTCTCTATTATTAACCATTTTTGTGTAAGTTCACCAGAATTAGTTTTGTGTTTTGACCAAGTATATCCCGTCTGAGAAATATCCTGCAATTCTGATTCATTTAATTGAGATACCATTGGCTGCCCTTTTTTCAGGCTTAGTAGTACACGAGTTAACCATCTTAAATTGGTTAAGATTTCTAAATTTGGAGCGGTATATAATGCACTGTCAGCTACCATTAAACTGTCGAGATTTAATGGTAGTTTAAAGTCTTGACAAATTGAGGCAAATATGGAATTATCTGATTCGTTCCCTGAAGCTACTCGCAAAAATAGTGGTACATCTTTGTCTCGACTACAAATTAGGTCTAAAATGAATTGTTTTAAGTCGGGATTTGGCCATTGAGAGTAGCCGTAGGTGATCTTAATTGGTATTGGGGGTGTTTGATGGTTGATTGATGAATTATCTGAGCGATTGCCTTCGATTTCTGTGTGATAAAAAGATACTGATGGCAACTCTTGTTCATATTTTCTATGTAGATCAAATGAGCTTGAGTCTAAGTGAGATGTGTCGATATTTATCGGGAATTTTTGAGCCGCTGACAGGGCAATGGTTGTGAATATTTCGGTAAGTTCGGTTCTTTATAATTTATCTAGTACTCTTCCTAAACGGTCATCATTCAGATGTGATGCTTGAATTCCTGGCCCAAGTAAATGTTCTATTGCTTTCCCTTCAAAAAATTTATAGAATAAGTATAGTCGGGCGGAAACCAACCCTAATCCATTGATAATCATGGCTTTGACTACCAGGCCGGGACTGACTATCTCGCCCGGTTGTTCGCCTACTAATTCATTGATTTTTTGGACAATTCCTAGGTCATTAATTAGACCTGCTACTAAGCCTAGATGGTCTAAGTTTTCTACTGTCATGTCAGATGCTTTCTGCATGGGCTGCTGAATTCTGATTTGAGCGTTCATCGCGATCGCAAGTTTACGCTATTCTTGGTGATGATTGACTATGGTTGCCATCGCAATTAACGCATTTTCGTCATCAATCAGGTAACAGTGAGGTAATAAACTTGGTTTGTGACGATCGCAATTTTAACCTACATCAGATTTAACTCACGCCCTCACGTCTATTATCAGGAATGCTTAACTAGGTGATGCGAGCGTGACCGAAATAATTGAGTATTTTTACTCACTATTGTCTGGGATGATTCACTTTTACCCCCTCAATGCGCGTATGTGCCAGTTGGGGGTGCGGAATGTGGGGTGTAATATCACTTCCGGCTGCACTCCTTATAATACTGAGGACACGGCACTGCCGTGGCCTAATTTCTTCTTCCTACTTCTTCCTTCGTGTTCTTCGCGTCTGGGCGGTTCAATCAAACCAATTCTTCCGGCACCAAAGGAGCAAATGCACTAATTTTCTGCAATTACCGATCGCTCTTTAATCCAATCAAGTAAAATAGGATTGACCAATTCCGGCGCTTCATCTTGCGGGCAGTGTCCCACTCCCTCCAAAGGAATAAACTTTTCAACAGCCGGAAACTTTGCCAATTCTCGGCCCAATGCGATCGGCTCCCAAGGGTCATCCGTACCCCACAAAATCAAAGCCGGACAGCTTAAAAGCGGCAACAAATCCTCCGGTAGCGGGCCTTGAGAATAACTGATAAATGCTACGAATACTTCGACTGCGCCGCTGTCTTTAGCAGGTTCCAGCAGCATATTTACCAGTTCGTCGCTGACAGCTTCAGGACGGTGATAAGCTTGCAAAAGCACTTTTTTTACTGTTTTTGGCGTTGCTAATTGTTTAAAAAATAATTGACTTATCCACTTGACATTTAAAACTTTTTGTGCGATTGGCGCTCCAAAACTGCGATACCAAGGCAATTCGGCGCGTTTGCGATCGTGCAGCAACCGCAGGGAACAATTGAGTAAAATTACGCCAGAAGCAATATCGGGAAAATCCACAGCCGCTTGCATAATTGCCACACAGCCGATCGAATTTCCCACCAAAAAAGCCGGCCCGCCCGCAACTTCCCGACAAAAATCAGCAATTAGCTGTCCCCAAGTTTCAAAAGTATAGTCAATTTCAAGCTTGGGCGCGGGTTTAGCAGAACCGCCAAAACCGATGAGGTCGATCGCATAACAGCGGCAATCAGCAGCCAGCGCCGGCAAATTCTTGCGCCAGTGGCCCCAAGACGCACCAAAACCGTGAACAAACACCACCGCAGGCCCCTGGGAACCCGCAGCCTGGTAGCAAATCGGAAAGCCTTTCCACAGCCAAGTTTGAGGTGCAACAGCAGTTGACGAAGTGGGAGTAGAAGATGTCATACGATTTTAGATTTTAGATTTTAGATTTTAGATTGGGCATGGGGCATAGGGCATAGGGCATAGGGCATTGTCAACAGTGCCAACTGCCAACTGCCAACTGCCAACTGACTACTTTGCAGTTAGAGCCGATATTATGTCACGATTAAACCTGCTGACTTCTTTGCTGTATTAAAATTTCCCTTATGCCAACGATCGTTTCCACTGCCGTCGTACCGTTTCTGGGGTCGGAAATTGTACCCGACTACGACACCGCCAAAGTAGTTATCTTACCAATTCCCTACGAAGCTACCACCACTTACCGCCGGGGGTGCGAAAACGGGCCCGCTAAACTTCTAGAAGCTTCTCATCAACTCGAGTGCTACGACGAAGAATTGGACTCCGAAGTTTGCTACGATGTCGGAATTTATACACAAGAGCCGATCGCCGATACCCGCAACAGGCAACCAGTTTCATCCTCAGAAATGCTGCGAGTCACCCAAGCAGCAGTCTACCAGCTAGTTACCGAAAATAAATTTGTCATCTCCCTCGGAGGCGAACACAGCATCACTGCTGGCGTTGTCGAAGGTTATCGCCAAGCATACCCAAACGAACCTTTCACAGTCGTGCAAATCGATGCCCACGGAGACTTGCGGCACGAGTACGAAGGCTCGATTCACAACCACGCCTGCGTGATGCGGCGTATTGTCGATATGGGCTTACCGACACTGCAAATCGGGATTCGGGCTATCTGCAAGGAAGAAGCCGACTTGATTAAAGCAAAACAGCTAAACGTGATTCGAGCTCGCGAAATCGCTACTCAACCAGATTGGGCCGATCGGGCAATTGCCAGCATAACAACTAAGCGAGTATTTTTGACGATCGACTTAGACGGCATCGATCCGACTTTAATTCCAGGGGTGGGAACACCGGAACCGGGCGGGTTAAATTGGTATTCCCTCACCGCGTTTTTGCGCCGCATCTTCGAGTCCTACGAAGTAATCGGGTGTGACATTATGGAATTAGCACCTATTGTAGATTCTGTAGTCTCAGAATTTACCGCCGCCAAATTAGCATACAAACTTATTGGATACCAAGCCCTGGCTCAAGGTTGGCTAAAGCCAGACGAGGAATAAATCGCGAAGTACGAATCACAATAGGCTGTTGGCAAGGCTAGAATTAAGTTAAAGCCAAACAACAGCCAATTTTACTCGTGCTGACAGTTTCATCTTTCATGCTGGCAAATACTGCTCTTCACCTCCTGAAAACATGAGTTTACTAATGGATACAACGGGTACTCCCATTAACGGCTATGCTCCCGATTTTGAACTGCCGGGAGTGGACGAAGAAGTTCACCATTTAGCTCGATATTTAGAAAAATTTCGGGCGATCGCGGTGATATTTATGTGCAATCATTGCCCTTACGTGCAGTTGTATCTCAATCGCATGAAAGAACTTCAAGCAGATTTTCAAGATCGAGATGTTACTTTAATCGGGATTAATGCTAATGATGCAAATCAATATCCCGACGACAGTTTTGAGAACATGAAAATTTTTGCCGCCAACAATCAACTCAACTTCCCGTACATCCGAGATGTTGCTCAAGATGTGGCTGAAAGTTTTGGGGCTTCTAAAACCCCGGAGGTTTTTTTGTTAGACCAAGACGGCAAACTGCGCTATAAAGGTTTAATTGACGACAACGCTGACGATCCGGGGGCGGTGCAGGTTTCTTATCTGCGGAGTGCGATCGACCAATTGCTCAACAGTCAACCCGTTGAGCCTTCAACTACAGAGGCGATAGGCTGTTCCGTCAAATGGCGATCGTAGTCATTAGTCAGCAGTCATCAGTCATTAGAAGATGATAATCCTGGACAAACAGCATCTACTTGTAAGGTGTGCGGGGCGCACCTTACTACTGCAGATAGTGTAGATCGCCCTAGGGCAAATTATAATACAGCCTTGTGGAAAGAAAACGTATTTTCAACTCGATCGTCGCAGCCGCTGTAGCGCTGACACTGCTGATTGCTTGGAACTTGCTTAAAAGCGTTTCCCCAACAACAGCACAGAAGCAAACGTCTTTAAACGTATCCGCTGCTATCAGTCTATCGAAAGCTTTAGGGGAAATCAAAACTGTTTATCAAAGCAGTAATCCGAATTTTACTATTACTTATAATTTTGGTGGTTCCGGTGCTCTAGAACAGCAAATTCAGCAAGGCGCCCCGGTAGATGTATTTTTCAGCGCCGCCACCAACCCAATGGATGCTTTGCAGCAATCCAACCTGCTAATTAACGACACGCGCCACAATTTGCTGACAAATCGCCTAGTTTTGATTACTCCCAAAAACGGTGTTGCTTTGAGCGATTTTAAACAGTTGACAGATGCCAGAATCAAGAAAATTGCGATCGGCGAACCCAAGAGCGTACCTGTGGGACAATACGCTCAGGAAATGCTAACTAAGCTGGGATTGTGGCAGCAACTTCAGCCAAAGTTAGTGCTAGGAAATAACGTCCGCCAAGTGCTGACATTCGTCGAAAGCGGTAACGTTGATGCTGGCATAGTTTACACGACTGACGCCACAGCCTCCGACAAAGTAGCCCTACGGCTAACGGCTGCCGAAAATTTGCATTCGCCCATTGTGTATCCGCTGGCAGTTATTAAAAACAGCCGCAATCCCGCTGCCGCAAAAGCGTTTGTTGACTTTTTGGCGGGCGATCGAGCTAAAATAGTATTTCAGAAATACGGATTTGGGATAGTTCAATAATTAGGCGTAAAAACTATAAATCTTCAGAAACCATTCTTCACTTCCTTCGTGTTCTTCGCGTCTTCGCGGTTCTTTAAAAAAAAACTCCTTCACAAATCATTTAAGACTGCGATAGTTAATCCCAAATATGGAATTTGACTTATCTCCGCTCTGGATTTCTCTTAAATCATCTGCAATTGCCACATTTTTTACTTTCTTTCTGGGAATAGCCACCGCCCGGTGGATGCTTTCAACTCGCATCAGAGGTAAAGCTTTGATTGAAGGCATTTTAATTTCTCCCTTAGTTTTGCCGCCGACAGTAGTGGGATTTTTGCTGCTGCTGCTGTTTGGGAGAAATGGGGCGATCGGTGAATTTTTGCTACAATTCGACTTAACTATAATTTTCACTTGGCAAGCCGCCGCCATTACTGCCACAGTTGTATCATTTCCCCTCATGTACAAAACTGCTTTGGGAGCTTTTGAGCAAATTGATGCCAATCTTCTCAATGCTGCTCGCACTTTGGGAGCATCGGAGTGGCAAGTCTTTTGGCGGATTATGTTGCCGCTAGCATGGCCGGGAATTTTAGCAGGAACTATTCTCGCATTTGCTCGCGCTTTGGGTGAATTCGGCGCGACGTTGATGTTAGCGGGGAACATTCCCGGACAAACTCAAACTATTCCGATGGCAATTTATTTTGCTGTGGAAGCAGGGGATATGAGGCAAGCTGCTATTTGGGTTTTGATTATTCTGAGTATTTCTTTGAGCGTGCTAACTGCTGTTAATTTTTGGACTGATTTACAAAGGAGATCGCCCAAACCAAATTCGAGCCAAAGACTGCAATCAAATCTTCCTAAATTCGCGTCTACTTTTACCACAAAATCCAAAAAAAAACAACCAGAAAGGGGACTTTTTTTAAACATCTTCAAACCTCTTTCCAGCTTTGCCTTGGATGTCGGTTTCGATATCGGCCCGGAAGTGCTGGGAATTTTGGGCGCGTCGGGTTCTGGTAAAAGCATGACTCTGCGCTGCATTGCTGGTTTGGAAACTCCCAGGAGCGGTAAAATTGCAGTCAATGGCAGGGTTTTATTTGACTCAGCACAGGGCATTAATGTACCTTCTAAAGACCGCCGCATCGGTTTTTTGTTTCAAAACTATGCTTTATTTCCTCACTTGACTGTGGCTCAAAATATTGCGTTTGGCTTGCAGCATTTATCTGAAAGCGAGCAAAAACTTCGGGTAAAAGAACAGCTAATTTCGGTGCAAATGTCGGGACTGGAAAACCGCTACCCGCACGAACTTTCGGGGGGCCAACAGCAGCGGGTGGCTTTGGCGAGGGCGATCGCCCCTTCTCCCGAATTGCTGCTGTTAGACGAACCATTTTCGGCTTTGGATACTCACTTACGCAGTCAACTGGAACGCGAGTTAATGCAGACTCTGGCTAATTATCGGGGCGTTACTTTGTTTGTCAGCCACAATTTAGAGGAAGTTTACCGGGTGTGCAAAAATCTATTGGTGTTGGCAGAGGGAAAGCCGATCGCCTTTGATACAAAACAGAACATTTTCGATCGCCCTGGCAACTTCACTGTCGCCCAGCTGACGGGCTGCAAGAATTTCTCAGCAGCTAAACCGATCGCAGAAACTCTCGTGGAGGCGATCGACTGGGGCTGTACTCTGACTGTAGTCGAACCCATTCCCAAATCTCTAGTTTCTGTGGGAATTCGGGCTCATCAACTGAGTTTTGTTAGTGGGTGCGATCGTGAAAATACTTTTGCTTGTTGGATCGCCTCGACTGTGGAAACTCCGCACCGGGTGACATTATATCTCAAATTGCACTCGCCTCCCAATGATTCCCAAGATTATCACTTGCAAGCCGAAGTTTTTAAGGAAAAGTGGAGGGCTATTAAGGACAATCCTTTTCCCTGGTATGTTCATATCGAGCCAATTAGGTTAATATTAATGGAAGCCTGAGTTAACAAGCAATATACCGTTAACCGTCAACACTCAACAGTTAACAGTTAACCGTCAACACTCAACAGCTAAATACATCTTAACCAAACATCAAATCATGCCTGAAAAAGTTAAAAAAACCGACGCAGAATGGCAACAACAACTCACGCCAGAACAGTTTAAAGTCACCCGCAAAAAAGGAACGGAAAGAGCTTTTAGTGGCGAATATCACGACAACAAAAAACCAGGAACTTATAAGTGTATTTGCTGCGGCACTGAGCTATTTAAATCAGAAACCAAGTACGATTCCGGTACCGGTTGGCCGAGTTTCTACGCTCCAGTTAGCGAAGAAAATGTCAAGTGCGAGTCGGATAATACCTTGTTCATGCGCCGAACAGAGGTACTGTGCGCTGTTTGCGACGCTCATCTCGGTCACGTATTTAACGACGGCCCGAAACCTACCGGTCAGCGTTACTGCATGAATTCTGCTGCTCTTAATTTCGTCCCCAAGGATTAAATTTAGTCAACCGTTCTCAGTCAAGTGTTCTGGAACAGACTTTTGGGTCTGTTCCGGGCAATTGATGTTCAAAATGCACCCGTACTGCTATCTTATGGTGGAGGCAAAAAGAGTAAAAAAATAGTGGCGGCATGGGGATGGTATATCAGCGAGTTTTGCTGAAGCTCAGCGGTGAAGCGCTGATGGGCAGCTTGGGCTACGGCATCGATCCGATAGTCGTTCAGTCGATCGCCCAGGAAGTGGCCAAAGTCGTGTCCCAAGGCATTCAAATCGCGATTGTTGTCGGTGGTGGCAACATTTTTCGCGGGGTGAAAGCTGCTTCGGCAGGGATGGATCGGGCAACGGCTGATTATGTGGGCATGATTGCTACGGTGATGAATGCTATCACTTTGCAGGATGCCCTGGAACAAGCAGGAGTGCCAACGCGGGTGCAATCGGCGATCGCCATGCAAGAAGTAGCTGAACCCTACATCCGGCGGCGGGCAATTCGCCACCTAGAAAAAAAACGAGTAGTGATTTTTGGTGCCGGTTCTGGCAACCCTTTTTTTACTACTGATACTACAGCCGCTTTGCGGGCTGCTGAAATTGATGCAGAGGTGATTTTTAAAGCTACTAAGGTAGATGGGGTGTACGATTCCGACCCCCACCTCAACCCCAACGCGCGCAGGTATCAAACCCTCACCTATGCCCACGTCTTGAATCAAGATTTGCGGGTGATGGACAGTACGGCGATCGCCCTTTGCAAAGAAAATAATATTCCTATTATGGTATTTGACCTCTCGGTGTCGGGCAACATCTACCGAGCTGTAATGGGAGAATCTATTGGAACTCTTGTCGGAGGTTTTTGTGAAGTTAGCTGAAGCAGAAGATCATATGCAAAAGGCAGTTGAGGCTACTCAACGGTCTTTTAATACTATTCGGACGGGACGCGCCAACGCCTCTCTCCTCGATCGAGTCATGGTAGACTACTACGGCTCTCCAACTCCGATCAAATCCCTTGCCAACATCGGCACCCCGGATGCGACTACGATCACCATTCAACCGTTTGATCGTACAGCGCTTACCTCGATCGAAAAAGCAATTTCCCTGTCCGATGTAGGACTCGTACCCAACAACGACGGTTCAGTTATTCGCTTGAACATTCCGCCGCTGACGAGCGACAGACGCCAAGAATTTGTCAAAATGGCTAGTAAGTTTGCTGAAGAAGGTAAAGTTGCAATTCGCAATATCCGCCGCGATGCCGTTGACTCGATTCGCAAGCAGGAAAAAAGCAGCGATATCTCTAAAGATGAATCCCGCGACTTGCAAGATAAAATTCAAAAGCTGACGGACAAGTACATTGCCAAAATAGAAGAAGTTTTGGCAGCCAAAGAGAAAGATATCACGACTGTTTAGGGAATGGGAAATTGGGCAGGGGGAATAGGAAGAGTTTTGAGATTGCCGAGATACGGCCGCGAACAACGAGCAGACGCTTAATGATTTGTGAGTTGTGAGTTAAAAACTCAAGATTTAACACTCATTAACTTACCAATTCCTCCTGCCCCATGACCAATCACCCATTACCAGTTGTCCGCTGAAGGAATTCGTCCTGCCATTGTTAGCGGATTTAAGGTTGCTGAGGCGATCGATCGAGCTCTAGGAGGTGCCGAAGACGCTAAGGAGCCGTCCACTCAATCGATCGCCCAAGAATGGAACACTCATATGATTTGGGCCAGTCGCTTGGCTAGAGCATTCTATCAGTTTACAGGAGCTGCTTACAGAGCGGGGGTCAAATTGCCGATGACTACTCAGTTGATGAGCAAAATTTTGTGTGGCGAACTGCGTTATGCCGATATCGCTAACCGCCCTCTTAAAAAGCTGATGCCGTTTTAGAACGAAGGAAGTTCGGCAACGGATTTAACGCATGGATTTTGAGGGAAGAAAGAAGAGAGAATCTTCTTAAATCCCAATTCCTTATTCTCAATTCCTCATCCCCAATAGCGGTAAGGTGCGCCCCTAAGCACCCTAGATAATTGGATTTCGCGTAAATCCTGTAAAATTTAAAATCTAAAATCTAAAATCAAATGATAATTTATTTTTATAAAGTAGAGGAGCCTTACGGCTGCTTTTCTAATTTTTCACTACACGACATTTCTCTGCACGGTCAATATTGGTTGACTGTGGAACATTACTATCAAGCCCAAAAATTTGTCAGCACAGATAAAAGATTAGTGGCGGCGATTCAAGCCGTAGCAACTCCTCAAGAAGCCGCTAAATTAGGTCGCGATCCCAAGCACCGGATTCGTGCTGATTGGGAAGCAGTGAAAATTCCCATTATGCGCGAAGCAGTTTTAACTAAGTTTCTCACTCATACAGACATTCAAGCTATTCTTCTTGCCACAGGGGATCGAGTGATTGTCGAGGATTCGCCAACGGATTACTACTGGGGGTGTGGCTGCGACAGAACCGGTCAAAATCATTTGGGTAAAATTCTGATGAGCGTGCGCCAAGAAATTAGTCAGGGCCAGGGGCGCTGAGAGAAACTCAAATTCTTTCGTTAATTATCATTATATGAAGTTCTACAACAAATGTCAAGTTATCCTAACAATGAAGAATTTTCATAGTGAAAGTTTAAGATTGCGAGAAATTTATAAGAGCATTAAAATAATAATAATTATTTGCTTAACTCGCTCTGCCTGTTGAAGGCAAGGATTAAACTGGCGCGATCGCAGATTTTCCTTACGCCAGTGCGCCAGAGGCGATACACCGTCGTCTGTCTACGTTGCGCTAGCCATTAATTGTACAGATCGGTTGAGTCAAAAACTCAGGGTAAGGCATTTGAGTTGGCTCGCGACCACAGCACCTCAAAACTTCTTATTATCATTGTATTAAGTACAAAAGGAGATTTATGCACCTCAGAGAAAATACGCAAGAATTACATTATAAACTAGATAGAGAAGTTTTGATACGGCGGATAACAGAACGCATCCGCCAATCTCTAGAATTAGAAGATATTTTAACCAGTACGGTAGCAGAAGTGCGGTCTTTTTTGAAAACAGATCGCATTATGATTTACAGGTTTAGTGCTGACGGCAGTGGAGAAGTTGTTGCTGAGTCAATTAATAACAACCATCTTCCTTCCTTGAAAGGGCTGCACTTTCCAGCAGACGACATTCCCGCGAGCGCCAGGGAGATGTATGTCACTTTGCGCCAGCGGACAATAATAGATGTTAACTCAGGGACGATCGTTCTGAGTCCCCTCGATGCTGCAGACACCGGTCAACCTTTAGCAAAGGAAGAGATGCACTACCGAGCGCTCGACCCTTGCCACACAGCTTACCTGATGGCAATGGGAGTCCAATCTTCCTTAGTCGTGCCGATTTTGCACCGCAGGATAGCGTCGGAAAACAGCAAAACAGATATCTGCGAGGCGGCCACGTGTCTGACTCGATACGAGCCAGGAAATAATCAAAAAATTCACATCGAACTGTGGGGACTTTTAGTGTCTCACCACTCCGCGCCTCTCAATATTTCACCAGCAGATTTAGAAGTAGTTCAGCTCGTATCAGATCAATTGTCTAGCGCTATAGCCCACGCACTTCTCCTCGAGCAAACCCGCTCTCAAGCGGCCCGCGAAGCTACCGTGAGCCGCATAGCAGCCCTGTTATATGGTCACGTAAACATTCAACTGCAACAGGGTTTAGAAGCCACCGTCACCGCTTTGGGCGGCAGCGGTGGCAGACTCTATCTCAACCCGCCGAAAATCAACGGTGAAAATTTATCCGCTCCCAAGATTGAGGGAGGATTGTCAACTGCCCCGGCCCACAGTGATGCTACCTTTGAACTGTTTACCACAGGAGAACAACCGACACTTCCCAACTGGGAAAAAGTTAAGGCGCTCGAAGCTCATCCCCTCTGGCAGGAATGGCTAACCAAAGGATTTAAAAATACTGAAGAAATTCCCAAGATTTCAATTTTTCCTAACTGTCAATTCCCAGTTTTGATAATTACCGACTTATACAAAGAACCTCTATTTAGAGTTTTAGTTCCCGCTTTCCAATCTACTAAAATTAGGGGTTTGCTGGTAATTCCCCTCCACTACAAACAACAAGTAGTTGGCTGTTTGACCATTTTTCGCAATGCAATTGATACCGAAAAAATGTGGGCGGGGCGCTTTGACACCAGCGCTGCACAAACCCTTCCCAGACAATCCTTTGAAGTCTGGCGAGAAATAAAAAAAGGTCAGTCGCCCGAGTGGAAGTACGAGGAAATTGAGCAAGCTTTAGCTATAGGCAGCCAATTTTGTTCGGCAATTGGGCAGTACGTTCTTTATAAAGAAGTGCAAACCCTGAATGCCAACTTGGAGCGCCAAGTTCAAGAACGCACCGCCCAATTG
Source organism: Microcoleus sp. POL10_C6 (assembly GCF_036701585.1). Lineage (NCBI taxonomy): Bacteria > Bacillati > Cyanobacteriota > Cyanophyceae > Oscillatoriales > Microcoleaceae > Microcoleus > Microcoleus sp. POL10_C6. The sequence continues at coordinate 12,716 of NZ_JAUBRB010000027.1, forward strand.
CAACAATCCTTGGACTTTGCCAAAGTATTGACGCGAGTTAGAGACCAGATTCGCAGCACCTTAGATTTAAAAATAATACTGCAAACTATTGTGCGAGAAGTCAGAGTTTTGTTGGATACCGATCGCACGGTAATCTACCAATTTGCGGCCGACAAACAGGGCGAGGTAGTTGTCGAAGCTGTTTGCGGCGAGTGGCGATCCATCTTAGGTATCACATCTCCACAAGAATGCTTTCCCGAAGGCTCAGACTGCTTTTATCGAGCCGGACGGGTGCGAGCAATTAATGATATTTATACTGAGGATTTAACACCCTGTCACCGCGAATTTTTGGAAGAGTTGCAGGTGAGAGGAAGTTTAATTGTGCCAATGAAAGGCAAAGATTCCCAATTGTGGGGGTTGCTGATTGCCCATGAGTGTTCGGGACCGAGAGTTTGGCACACAGCAGAACAGGAATTGGTGCAACATTTAGCGGCTCAAGCTGCGATCGCCATTCACCAAGCAGAACTTTATCAAGAAAGTCTCAATGCAGCAACTGCCGATCGATTAAAAGCCGAACAGCTAGCTAAAACCCTCACAGAACTGCACAATACCCAAGCCCAACTGATTCAAACCGAAAAAATGTCGAGTCTCGGACAACTCCTGGCCGGAGTCGCCCACGAAATCAATAACCCCGTTAACTTTATCTACGGCAATCTGTCCCACGCCAGCGAATACACCAAAGATTTACTCTGCTTGGTGGAACTCTACCGCCAGCACTACCCCAATCCCAACCCAGAAATTAGTGAGTGTTCCGAAGCCATCGACATCGAATTTCTTGCCGAAGATTTGCCAAAAATTTTGGGTTCCATGACAGTCGGAGTTGAGCGCATCCGCCAGTTAGTTGTATCTTTGCGTAATTTTTCCAGGAGCGATCAAGCCGAGAAAAAAGCCGTTGACATTCACGAGGGCATCGACAGTACCCTGTTGATTTTGCAGCACCGGATCAAAGCCAATTCTGATCACAACACCGTAGAAATTATTAAAGAATATGGCAAGTTGCCCTTAGTAGAATGCTATGCCAGCTCGCTCAATCAGGTATTTATGAATCTGATCGGTAATGCCCTTGACGCCCTAGAAATGGGGAAAAAAGAGCGAGTTATGAATCTTCCCTTTAAAGCGGCAAGTGCAGCGGCGACACATTTAAGCTCCCAAATACGGCCTATCGAGTCAGAAGATATAAATGCCACCACCGAGTGTTTGATTCCTGATTTCCCCTCTCCTTGCATTCGGATTCGCACTGAATTAATCGATGAAAAAACGGTAGGAATTTGCATTGCAGACAATGGTCACGGCATCCCCAAAGAGTTAATCTCTCATATATTTAATCCGTTTTTTACTACTAAACCCGTAGGTCGGGGCACGGGTTTAGGACTGTCTATCAGTTACCAAATTGTAGTTGAGAAACACCAAGGCGTACTTAAGTGTGTTTCTGTACCCGGTCATGGTACAGAGTTCTGGATCGAGATTCCCCTGAATTAGGCAACCGTCAAGGCAAGATTAGCTTCACCAGCACAGAACCGATCGAACCGAGGAGACTCATAAAGTCGCCGCGGCTGGAAGTGCGGGGTTCCGTAGGCTTTTGACGTGCAACAATGGCTTCGCCTAACTGCTTTGACAACTCCTGACCTTGGGGATTTCCTTGATCTGCAAAGAGTTTGTTTGCTATTGCAGCGTCTTGAGTCGCGCCGGCGAAGTCTCCCAAGTCAGCGCGAGACATACTGCGCGCAAAATAAACGGCGGCTAAATCCGATTTCAGATTCAGCGCTTGATTGTAATAATCAATGGCGTTTCTGTAGTTTCCTGCTTGAGCTTCCAGCACTCCCAACCGGTAGAAGTCTTCAGCGGTGCCGATATTGGTTGGCATTCCTCTAACTCCGAGCAGTTGCGCGTTAGTTAAATTGGCGCCTTGCAAATTGGCGTCGCTGAGATAGGCACTTCTCAAGTCAGCACCGCTGAGGTTGGCACCGCTGAGGTTGGCCCCTGTCAGGTTGACGCCAAACAGGCTGGTGCCGCTGAGGTTGGCACCGCTGAGGTCAGCCCCGGTAAGGTTGGCTCGACTGAGGTTAGCCAACCTCAAGTCAGCACCTTTGAGATTGGCTCCTGTTAAATTGGCTAAAACCAAGCCCGCACTGCTGAGGTCGCAGTGGGGGCACTGTCGGGTGGCTAGTAATTGTTGCGTGTGTTGGATGTTCTCGGCGGGTGCAGGAGCGATCGGGGCGATCGCGCTCAGCAGCGTTACAGCAGCGAGGATTCTGAGTTTCATTTTAACCGTCCAAAATCCAAAATATTAAATCTAAAATAGCTTTTCTCGAAGCAATTGAAAATCACCATAACACAAGTTCAGCTAACAAATCTTTTGACTTGCCGTATGTAGGAGTTCTGGGCGCCATCAGCACCCTAAATTGAAGTTATCCGCCTTACCTTAGTGTCAAATAAAGATTTCGCTGCCAATAAATTAGGGTAATGAAAACCTCATTACCCTTTAGCCGCTGTTCTCGGCAACCATAAAAATTAACAAATAAATTAGTCGTGAATCGTGCCGTCGGGCATCGTTGTACCCTTAAGATATACTCCGCTCAGGTTAACTTTTGTAAGGTTTGCTCCTAACAGGTTTGCTCCGCTTAAGTCTGACGCACTTAAAATCGCTTCAGTCAAGTCTGCCCTAATTAGACTCGCCCCCATTAAGTCAGCTCCGCTAAGGTCTACTTTGCTCAAGTTTGCGCCAATTAAATCGCATTCTGTGAGCACCGCCCTACGCAAGTTTACTCCGTAAAGATTTACTCCGTGCAAGTCTGCACGGCTGAGTGTTGCCCGAGATATGTTGGCTCCAATTAAAGTTGCTTGGATCAGGGAAGCTCCGCTCAAGTCTGCTTTGCTGAGATTTGCTCCCATCAACTCAGCTCGATTCAGGTTAGCTTCAAGTAAAAGTGCTTCTGTGAGGTCTGCTCCACCTAAGTCTGCTTTGCTCAAGTTAATCTTGCACAAATTGGCTTTGCCAAAGTTGACTCTGTTGAGTTTGGCTTTGCTGAGATTGGCTCCAATCAGGTCGGCTTCATACAGATTGGCTCCAATCAATTCTGCTTCGTAGAGGTAGACCTCGTGCAGGTAGACCCCGCTAAAATTTCTTTCTCCTATTGCGTATAGCTTGAGCAGTTCGTCAACGTTCATTGTGGCTTCTCTACACCTTTTAAATGAAGAATACTGTCAGCAAGCTGGTTGCACCGGATGTTCTGCAATTTTAGATTCTGAAATATTCACACCCTGGGTGAAACTTCCCTGAATCTGCAAGGTTTGAGTATAAATTAGAGGGTTTGGTGAGGGTGAAGGACAAAGCTGCATTCTCTTTTCCCTTTGGTTAAACATTAACCTTTAAAAATTTTAACCACAAGTTCGATCGCACTTCCCAAAGATTCTAGGTGGAAAGTCCGATCGATCAAACCCATAACTTTTTGTGCATAGTTGAGTTCACTGAACATAAGTGTGATATAGATCACTGATCGATGTTAGTAGTATCACATAGAACACCCCCTTTCGATCACAGCAGGCAGGAAAAAATAGCCGATACTCATACTGTAATGCTGAAAAATTGACAATACCACCCTAGTCGTGTTTTACTCAAATTGCGATAAAGTCAGTAGTTTCACAGATACTTGCCCGCTTGCTGTGAAAGTCGGTTGCAACGTCACTCGCCGCTACCCACTCCGGGTGATGAGAGTGTTGATGTATCAAGATTTCTCACACAGCGAAAGCCAGAAATGCACTTCTGGGAGTAGGGGAATGTCTGTATAAAAATGCGATCGCTGGTGTACAGACATTCCCCTGTTTGCTAGCACCTAATGGCTAAAAATCGCTTATACGTTCGCAAAAAATACCAATAAATACCAGGAAAACCATGATAAATGTTTAACAATAAGAGAATAAATGGTATTCCTTAAGAGTCACCTATTGCCGGTAATGTTACAGTCGATCCGTTCACTGCTATCACTATTAGCAATGACGCTTGTCCATCAAATACAAAAATGATCCAGAAACCTGGTTTTTTACCCACAAAAATCATGGCAACCTTGCTCCAGGTTAAAATAATCCGGTTTCTGAGCGTCTGACTGCCTCCAGGAAGGAAAAAGTTTAATGAGAACGATCGCTTTTGTATTGCTTCAGGGCAAACAAAAGGTCAGCATTTAGGATTGGAGCAGCTTTCGCTCCCTTGTCAAACAAAGGTATTGTAGAACGCGAATCGTGAGGTAATTGATATGGCTGGAGTATGTAAACTTAGCATCACAGAGACAAGTGAAGAGCTAAAAAACCTGTTAACTGAACAAAAAACGGCAAGCGGCTTTCAAAAAATTCAAGCACTTTACCTGTTCAAAATTTGTCATGTTAAGACAGTTAAAGAATTGGCAATGACCATTGGGGTAAATCGAATTACAGTGCAGCGGTGGCTGAGAAAGTACCGATCTGATGGACTAGAAGGACTCCTCGAAACAAAGCACAGCGGCGGCCGCAAGCCGGCCATTCCTCCGCTGGCACGCGCTAGTTTGGCAATGCGCCTCAGCGACCCCCATAAAGGCTTTAAAAGCTATGGAGAAATTCAAGAGTGGTTGCAGCAGGAATATAGCATCGAGGCTTCCTATAAAGCCGTTTACGCAACAGTCAGATACCAGCTAAAAGCTAAGCTGACGAAAGTCTAGACTGTGCATACCACGTCGGATTAAGCACCGATTATCTAATTGTTTGTTGTCAGCTTTTGAAGAGTTTGAGGAGTTGCGTCATCACGACAAACCGGACTAATTCTTTTTTAACAAAACTCGCTCTCATAAACTGCGGAGCATATAAATTGTATGTTGTGGCAATGGGGTGAAGGGGAGAAGATTTGATGCTTTTCCCGGGTTTGTGAAAGATGCTTAAAAAATTGCTTAGAAAGCATAACTTGCAAGTTTTGTCTAATTTGCAAGTTTTGTTATATGGATGGAAAAATTGGCAGCGGCTAAGGCAAAAACCGATCCAAAGCCGCTTTCAATTCTTCGATTTCCGTATCGATATTACCTTCTTTAGCGGCTCGGGCAATGCACTCGGTTAAGTGTTCGTCAAGAATGATTCTCGCTACGCGATCGAGCGCGCCTCGCACCGCAGCAACTTGCACCAGAACTTCGGGACAGGGACGGTTTTCTTGAACCATTGTTTTAATGCCGCGGACGTGCCCCTCAATCCGAGACAAGCGATTTACCAGCCGTCGCATCGATTCTTCATCGTGATGGTGAGGGTGGACTGATTGATCGTCGTGATGGTGGTGGTGGGAATTTGAGGGCAAGGATTTGTCAGTAGAAGTATCAGATATAATCATTGGGGTTACGAGGGAAATTTTTAAAAGTTAGAATTCAGAATATGTTGAGTTCGTGCGGGCTCGTGACTCATGTATTGTAACTGTCTAAATACATTTAGGATCTTCATAATGGCAGATTATTGAGTCCGCACGATCGCACACCTTTACCAGACTAACCCAGACTAACAAAGATTGACGCTATGCGACTATTTAAGTTTTTTCGGCCCGCACCTCGAATCGGTGCTCGTTGGTTCGCCCTAATTTTAGGAATGACGATCGCCCTGAGTGCGTTAGCAATCAATGCTGCACCCGCTGCCGCTGATGGCAGCAATCCGCCCAACTTACAGTTCCAGAGTTTCCCACCCACCGCCGCGAATCCCCAACTGTTAGCGCTGCGGAGTCCTGAACTCCCAGGAGATACCGGCAGTTTTGTGACCGCCGCTGTCGATCGAGTCGGTCCAGCAGTTGTTCGCATTGATACCGAGCGCACTGTCAGCCGCAACATTGATCCCTTAATGGAAGACCCCTTCTTCCGCAGATTTTTGGGAGAAGATTTACGGAGCATGACCCCCAGACAAGAACGCTTACGCGGTCAAGGTTCCGGCTTCATCATCGACAAAAGCGGGATTGTTTTAACCAATGCTCACGTAGTTGACAAAGCCGATCGAGTGACTGTCACCTTAAACGACGGCAGGACATTTCCAGGAAAAGTGCAAGGTACTGACGAAGTAACAGATTTGGCTGTTGTCAAAATTAATACCAAGGAAGTTAACTTGCCCGTGGCAACGTTAGGAGATTCAGACGCGGTGAAAGTAGGAGATTGGGCGATCGCCGTGGGCAACCCCCTGGGATTTGACAACACCGTCACCTTGGGCATTATCAGCACCCTCAAACGCTCCAGTGCAGCCGTCGGCATTCCCGACAAGCGACTCGATTTCATTCAAACCGACGCAGCCATCAATCCCGGCAATTCCGGCGGCCCCCTGTTAAACAGCAGAGGAGAAGTGATTGGCATCAACACGGCGATTAGAGCCGATGCAATGGGTATTGGGTTTGCGATTCCGATCGACAAAGCCAAGGCCATCTACGCGCAGTTAGCCAAGGGAGAACAAGTCAGCCATCCGTTTTTGGGAATTCAGATGATTGCTTTGACTCCTGAAATGGCCAGAGAGAATAATTCTGACCCCAATGCTCCTTTGATTGTCCCCGAAGTTAAGGGAGTGTTAGTGATGAGAGTTGTGCCAAACACCCCTGCTGAGAAAGCAGGGATTCGCAAAGGGGATGTGATCGTTCAAATTGAGGGTGAGGGAGTGACTGAGCCCGAACAGTTGCAAAATTTGGTGGAAAACAGCCAAATCGGTCAAATTCTGAAACTGAAGGTGCGCCGCGGTGCCCAGATTAAAGAAGTAGCAGTTCAAACTGCTCAATTGCAAGATTTTTAGAAGTGAAGAGGAAGGGGGGAAACTGTTAAATACCACATAAAGTTGGTAGTGAGGATTTTAGTCAAATCTTAATATGTTTAGGTAAGCTGTTGTGCATTTAAATTGTATGTTGAGGGCGGGTTCTCCTGCCCCTCACAAAAGTGAAAAACTATTTTACCATGCAATTTAAATGCACACATAGCTTAAGAGCGACTAAAATCCTCACTATAAAGGAGTTTTATTATATCAAATCCGTTAGCATCGGAATAGTGAATTCGAGTTGACTGTTGACTGTTGACGCCGTGAACAGTCAACAGTCAACAGTCAACAGTCAACATCATTCCCGTGTAACCGGAAATGATATTATGGGTGATTGATATGACACGAGTTCAACTTGCCTATCCCAAAATTCCCGATAGTAAAAATTGCCCTAATGAACAATGTATAGCTTTTGAGAAATACGATGGCACTAATTTGCATTGGGTTTGGGAAGTCGAACTTGGTTGGTATGCTTTTGGTACGCGACGCAGTAGATTTGATTTGGATGAGATGGGAATTGCAGAATTTAATGCTGCACATCCAGGTTTAGAAGCAGCACCGGAAATATTTAAAAGGGACTTTGCTAGTCCCTTAGAGTCTATATTTCGAGAGAATGAAGAGTATCACTGCGCTGAAATTACTGTGTTTACAGAGTTTTTTGGTGCTAGCTCGTTTGCGGGAATGCACCAAAAGGACGATCGCAAACAATTGGTGCTTTTTGATGTGGAAACCGAGGGCGGTATGGTTGTTCCCGATCGGTTTATTCAGGATTTTGGTAAATTAAATATTGCGCGAGTAATTTATCGTGGCAAACTGACGGGCAAGTTTATGGACGATCTTCGCAAGGGGAAATACGGTGTGGATGAAGGTGTTGTGTGCAAGGGAGGCCGCAATGCTAATAATCTGTGGATGGTGAAGATTAAGACTGATGCGTATATGCAGAGATTGCAGCAAGCTTTTCAGGATGATTGGGAAAATTACTGGGAGTAATATAAAAGCTTTGACTTTCTCAAGTTACACAAATTTGGTATTTTTGAACCAATACTCAATGGAACTACTGCTCGATCAAATCCTCGATCGGTTTATGAATGATTTGCAATCGCTATAGATACTTTCATAGACAGTATTTATGCTACTTTAATACTACCAATGGTCGCACATCGATCGAGCAGATAGCAAGCTGATGAAGTAGAGCAGCAGCAACGCCGATTCCGTCTGATTCCGATCGCCCCCTATGCAAAATTAGCCGGATCTTGATCTCGCCGATGCTTCAGCAGAATCGGAGAACCTTGACCATCACCCACCAAAGCCGCCGTTTCCTCCAACGCTTCCCTCAATCGCTTGGCCGCGTAGATGGACATATCGCGGGGCACATTCACCCGATCGCGCAAATACCGCAAAGCCGCATCAGAACCAGCCGGCGGCGTACAAACTTCGCCAGTCATCATCAAAGTTAAAGCACAACGCAAAGCCTCATCGAATAACTTGTCATCAGCAGGATTGACTCGAACGATGTTGCGCTGGTGCTTAATGACGCGGTGAAGTGCTTCAGCGCGGGAGGTTTCCGGTTCTGGATACATCACATCCGGCAGTCCAGCCCAAGGCCCATTATCCACGCGGGCTTTATTGACTAGCATCTGAGGTTCGCCGTTTTCATAACACCCGCCCATCTGAGGCGGTAAATCGTGGACGTGGGTGTGAAAATCGCTCTGAGTGCCGCGATAGGTAGGGCGGGTTTCCATTGCCGCAAACCAGTCAGCAAAGCGCGGGTTTTCTTCCCGCATCGAGTAGCCTTTGTAGTAGTAAAGACTGGCATTCATGCGTTCCACGTAGGGCGTAAAGATCACATCCGCAGTGCCAAATTCATCGAGGAAATAAGGCCCCGGAGTGCTAGCCAAGGCCTTTTCTACCTGGGCGACGACGCTGATAAATTGGTTGCGGTTGTGCTGTTCTACTTTGGCTGAACTTGCTGGGTAGCACAGCCAAGAGCACCAAGCCCTAAACAGCAGTCGCTCTAACCGTCGCATGGGTATTACTGCGGGGTTTTCCATGCCCAAACCCAAGGGGCCATAGACTCGTTCGAGGGCGATTAAGATATCATCGCTTTCAGTGATGATGCGGCCGTCTAGTTCGATCGCCGGTAGCATTCCCGATGGAACTTTGCGCTTGTACCAACTTTCCTTTTCCCCATAGCAGAACATAGTAACTTTGTCAATACGGTAGGGAATTTGTTTTTCTTCCAGCCACAGCCAGATTTTTTGGCAGTAGGGACACCAAGCATGGTTATCGCGGTACAGGGTGACTCGCACATCGGATTCGGTTTTACCAAAGAGGCGCAAGCAGGCTTGAGCGTTCGTTGGCCCGTTGACGCGATCGACTTCAAAGTCTGTGAGGGCTTCTAATTCTGTCCAGCTTAGGGGGGTGGCGATCGTGGCGGTGGATGTCATAGGTGAATTAGTGCTGATGATGGTTGTCAGAAATATAGACTAAATGTATATCGTTTCTCAGTCGCGATCGTCCAGAAGCCAAGGGCAAATTTGCCCTTGGCTTCTATTTTTCACTGGCTATACCCTACTTAAATAAATAGGTTTTTAGGAGAGCAACCAGCCAGATAATGACTGCGATCGCTACATAGCCAAGCCCTGCAAAAACGATGATGAACTTCGGTATAGCACACCACCGAGCAATCTGAGGCCAGGGACTTTTTACAGCGCCGCGAAGCATTTTCTCAAGCGCGAAATTTTCAGTTCGATCCAGTAGCGCTGCTAGCCATTGCGCCCAAGCCAGTAGAATCGCTAAGTTGTACTCCAAAGTTCCAGGCGCGTGCAGCTTATCAGCAGCCATCACACAGCCTAATGCGATCGCCGTTGAATAAGCCATTAGAAAGAAATTATCCCAGTACAGGCTGCTTAAAGCATCGTTGACTTCCCCCTTCTCCCAGGAGGCAATAATCGCGCTAGCTTTCTGCTCATTGCCTGCCAATGCAAGAGAAACAATACCACAGGGAGCTTTACCGGAGGTTTTGAGCGATCGCTGGTTTGTCTTTGGTGCCAATCCCAAAATCAGAGCAACCAACAGTCCCAATACTAGCCAATCAGTTAAACCACTGGGGATTAAATGGAGTGGATGCCACAATTGCATTTTCTTGCCTCCTACAGTTTTGGGGTCACTCGTAGTACAGGATTAGGGCGTGGAGTTTCTTCGTCAAGAATAGACGAATCACCCCAAACTTCCACCAAGTCCTGAATCTGCTTGACGCGAGCCAATGCTTTGTTGCACCAAGCCGTGGAGCGACGGTAGGGATATTTATCCTTCTCATCCTGCTGCTGCTCTTTCACCAGCGTCTCGCAGTTGAAACTATTGTCTTGCAACACCTTTTCCATGTTTTTGAGTTCAGTCTCCAGTAGTCCCATGAGTACCTGAAAACGCACCCATTGATGATGTTCCAACTTAAAATCATTTACTATTTTTTCTCCAGCTATCTCCCCCTTTTCCATCACTCGCTTGATAATTTTCTTGTCCATAGACAAATTCAGTCCACCTTCAGCTTTATCTAAACGAACCTGCACCACCCGTTCCCTGTAACTTGGCAGCATCGATTGGGTGTTGTCGCGGTAGTTTTGCGCTGTTAACCAAATTGCCCGGATAAAATCGCTCAACTTGGAAATTTCTGCCCACACCTGAACTGGGGGATCGTTTGCCTTGGAAAGGTAAATTGATTTATAGAGTTCATCTCTATCCACATCCAACGTATCTAATTGCCCGCCCAGGTTTTCTATATCTGGATTGGTAACGACGCTGACAGCATCTGCCTGTATCTGAGTCTTATTTTCGTCCTTCTTAAATGCCTTGGGTGGCAGGGAGGTAAGGTTGATTCCAAAAGTCGGGCGGCTTGGCAACCACTCATCAAAAAGGTGGATCGGAAAGTTGCTAGATATGCCTCCGTCACTAAACCAGTTCCGTTGCAAACACTGTTTCCAATCCTTCTTGGTGAAATCGAGCTTTTCTTTGCGTGGTTTGCCTTTTAAAGCATGGTAATTAATCGTGTAGAGAGGAACTGCACCGATTAATATAGGAAAGCTGAGGCTCATCCGCATCGCGACTACCACTGGCAAATTGTCCGCTTCAGGCAAGAAATAAAAACCTTTAGGCAACTCCACCCTGTCACTTCGGTAAGCACATCGCGTCATATATTCTACGACGTTCGACGGGAATAGCTTGTCAAACTCGTCCTTATTAAAAATAAAAAGCCGGTTGTCGAACGGCAGTATATAGGGTTGATTGTGACTCAGGTTAGATGTCACCAGCTTGAGGTCAATGGGGTTTTCCTTGTGCTTTTGCTTTAGCTTTCCAAAGGTAAGTGGCTCACCCTTTTCATCGATTCCGGCAACATAGTTGATTTTGGCAGTCAGCCAATCGGTCAGCGCCGGGTGTTTAGATGGGGGATTTTTTCGAGATGGGGGATTTTTTAGGCCACTGCACATTCCAAAAAAGTTATTCGGCACTTCTTTAGTGAGGATGTTGTACAGATCGTAGACGCCAACACCCAAACTACCAATCCACTGCCCTATCCAAGCAAATGATACGCTCAGTAGCAGCAAGAGTATAATAAAGCTCCCTCCGCTTAAACTATCACCCGTAAACTGAGCCACTAAAAAAAATACTACAAGAGAGAACCCTGATAAGAACAACGCCAGGATTAAACCGATGACCAATCCTCTACGCGATCCGAGTGCGAACATCATCTGGTGTTTAGAGCGAAAAGTTTTGCGAAGAAATCGAGCAAATTGGAAAAAGCCCAAGAATTTTTGCAGCGGACTAGGCTTTTCAGGGTTTGTTTTTTCCGTTTCCTCTTCCTCTTGTTTTTTACTCTCGATAAAAACAGCGTACAGGGTATCCATTAAGGGTTGAGTTTCTTCGGAAGGTTGAAATAGGTTGCGTAAGAAGTTTTCTTCTTGGCTAAGTTGGTTGCTTATCTCCTTGAGCTTTGTAAAGCCTCCCGTGTCCCGTCCGTATTCTGCTGCTGCTGTAACTGCTGCTGCGATCGCTCCTGCAGAAGTGCCTCCAATACTACGAAAGCGATACTTTTCTGCAAGCTTTAGGACAATCGGAGGATAAACAATTCCACTCGTCACACCCCCTTTCATGACTAAATCACATTCTTCTTGTTTATCACCCATACACTCTAATTTTTCAGTTGCATTCCCAAACTCTCTTTGCATGATACTTCTCCTTTAAAACAAACTAAGACGACTTCTTCATTATTTACCAAAGAGTCATATAATGACTCTTTGTAACGTTTTGCTTGCGCCGACAATTGCTGGCAAACAGACCGATGCTACCCTGATAAATTATAGAAAAATTCAAACGTTATGACTTTCTAACTCAGGAGTTAGCTAAATTAACTCTGTTTGACGGGATTCGCTTTTTTGACTTTCGTGAAGTCGGCGATCGCCCTTTCTTTATCCAACTGACACAAACGCGATCGCCCTCTACTATTCCAGATAACCAAAAAGCGAGCGCCCCCAATTTCGAGCCAAAAATAGGTATTTCAGACGTTTAAACTTAATCTCCTAAACTGTAAGTATAGTTCCTAGCATTACCCGTATCAACTTCGATAAAGTTCTTCCATACTCTACCTATTCCTTCACATTGTTTGTCGGCTCTAGCTAATGTAAAAGGTTTGTTTATTGTGCAAAACCTATTTTTACCGCTCCATTCTCCTCCATCTTCAGCTTCAGCGTATACATAGTAAATGCCGTTCCTTTTGTTAAGCTCATGGGGATATACTCTGGCACATTCACCAGAAGTTAAATTCCACCATCCTTCAGTAGTCCAGCCTCTAGAACGTCTTGGCGGAGTGTTGCCAAAAATATCTGATTCGGCTGCATCTATTTCCAGATAGGCAAAAGCAACAAAAGCTTTATCGCCTGATTTATTACACACATCAAACCAAGCGCGTGCAGTCGAAGGATACAATAGATTTAACCCCCAAAATGTCGAGCCAACAATTATAGATGTAGACCATTTCAAAACTGACCTACTAATTTTTAACATCGATCGCGCTCCCAAGTCGTACAAGATTTGCAGGTATAAAGTGAACTACGCTAAGATTAATCCGCCGTAAAACTCTGGGTATATTTTCCTATTTCATCTCCCATATTGGCTTCAAAGAATGGCTGATTCTCGCCACGTATATCAAAGACTTTCTCACTACTACCCCAAGACTTTCCTTGTTCGTCATGGGCATGAAAGTAAATGATTCTGTTAGATATACGCTCTTCGTCATCTAGGATAAGAGTTTTTTGACCGGGGTTTAATTTCCAGTACCCTTCTGTTCTCCATTGCGCTGGTATAACCACTGCCAGATCGGAGTCGCTACCACTAGAGCCAGGAGGAGATTGTAGAAAATTTACAGCAACCCAGATTGGGCGGTTAGTTTTATTTTGGATGTAGACATGGTAGTAATAGTTATCGCGACCCCCAGAACCATCATTATCCACAGGCTTGGTTGGCCCTATATCTATACAGCTTATTTGTGAGAAGATATTGAAGAAATCACTGTCACACATCTGCTCAGTTGCTTCTACTTTTGCAGATAGAAAAGTCAAGGAACTGGCTAAAATTGCTACTAATGAAGTAGTGGTGAGAGCAATTCTGTAAACAAGGCATTTAGTTGGCATAGCTTTAATCTTCCTGTGTTTAAAACAAAACCTAATTCAGTAGATTGAAAACCTTTGAAAGTAGACGCTGATGCGCTCTTTTGTTCAGTTTGTTAAATTTAAAGTATATGCTTGGCGGCTAGGACGCACGGGTTTAAAAATTACCATTTGTCCACCATTTTCCTGGTATTCTCCTTCCGAATACGTACTGGAACCCTTAAACTCGAATTCGACTGATGGATTAATACAATAACTTTTATCTGAACCTGAACCCCTCCAAACAGAATCTCCACCATTGGCGTAATATCCTGTGACTCTCTGTGCATTCTTTTGGTATACCTTTGTGTTGCCAAAAATATCTGATTCGGCTGCATCTATTTCCAGATAGGCAAAAGCAACAAAAGCTTTATCGCCTGATTTATTGCACACATCAAACCAAGCGCGTGCAGTCGAAGGATACAATAGATTTAAACCCCAAAATGTCGAGCCAATAATTATAGATGTAGACCATTTCAAAACTGCCCTACTAATTTTTAACATTGATCACGCTCCCAAGTCCTACAAGATTTGCAGGTATAAAGTGAACTACGCTAAAATTAATCATCCGTCGTAAAACTCTGAGTATAAGTTCCTATTTCATCTCCCATATTGGCTTCAAAAAATTGCTGATTCTCGCCACGTATATCAAATACTTTCTCACTACCCCAAGAGTTTCCTTGATCGTCATGGGCATGAAAGTAAATGATTCTGTTAGATATACGCTCTTCGTCATCTAGGATAAGAGTTTTTTGACCGGGGTTTAATTTCCAGTACCCGTCTGTTATCCATTTATCATATTCATACTGTGTTCCCACCCGTTTATAACCATCTTTTCTAAAATGCACGGCAACCCAGATTGGGCGGTTAGTTTTATTTTGGATGTAGATATGGTAGTAAGACGTATAGTCACTACTTTGTCCTGTACCATTATTCTCAAGAGGGTTAGTTGGGTCTAGAAAACAGCCTATTTTTGATAACTCATCGGTGCCACACGGACGTGCTTCCACTTTAGCCGATGGAAAAGTCAAGGAGCTGGTTAAAATTGCTACTAATGAAGTAGTGGTGAGAGCAATTCTGTAAACAAGGCATTTAGTTTGCATAGCTTTAATCTTCCTGTGTTTAAAACAAAACCCAATTCAGTAGGCCGAAAACCTTTGAAAGTAGACGCTGATGCGCTCTTTTGTTCAGTTTGTTAAATTGAAAGTATATGCTTGGCGGCTAGGACGCACGGGTTTAAAAATTACCATTTTTCCACCAGTTTCCTGACATTTTTCTTCCCTATACGCCTGGGAATCCTTAAACTCGAATTCGACTGATGGATTAATACAATAACTTCGATCTGAACCTGAACCCCTCCAAACAGAATCTCCACCATTGGCGTAATATCCTGTGACTCTCTGTGCATCCTTTTGGTATACCTTTGTGCAAGCACCAGGCTCTATCTTCCACCATCCATGCGACTCTATATGTTGCTGTGCGCCTTCACCATCGCTGCCAAAAGATCCCCTGTAATTAAGTGCAATGGCAACATAGACATTGCCTACACTTGTCTTATTACAGATAGTTAATCCCCTTTGAACCGGAGGAGCCGGAGGAAGTCGTTGACCGGGAATTGGCTCATTACTTGGGCATAAAGCGTCTGGTACAAATGGAGGACAGTCAGCCAGAACTTCCGGTTGTCTCACGAGAAGACCAAAAGGTGATAAAACCAAAATACTTACAGCAAGAGTTAGCGATAATTTTTTATTTGACATTGTACCTCATTTTTATGAGAAACGCTACAGACAACTATGGATTGAACGTATAGTAGAAATTGGTATAGATCGCTCCCATATCAACTTTTTTTTCATTCCATTTCTGTTCTCCATCTACTGATGTTGCACTAAGGTAGATATAACGCCCATGTGCATTATTAACGATCAGTGCTTCCTCCCCTGCTTCCAGTTTCCAATTGCCCGCGTCCCACTCAGGACCACCACACTCAAAGCCGGACCCATCTGTATCTGAACAATGTTGGCTTGGTTTATTTACATACCACCTTGCTCTTACGTAAATTTGTCTATCACTTTTGTTTGTAACGCGTACGTTGAAGGAGAAAAATGTCGCACCTTCAACATTATCGCGGATAGTTTTCACTGGGTCATCCCAATTGGCGGGATTGCAAGTAACATCAAAAAAACCACACCCTGCTAATGCCTTATTTGGAACGGCAAAGAACGGCAATACAGAAATTAATAAACCAACGCTAGCTAAAATGGTTGACTTAGTTTTCATAACGAATGTCCTTCCCTCTTAATATTGCAGTTCACTGGTTAACTTTACCTTGATTCAGTAATAACTCGGTTGCGACAGCTACGTCAGTGAGAAAAAGTTATAAATAGTTATAACTTGCGCGCAAAATATGCTATTATCTTGAGTATAATTGCTTAATTGCGTGTGCCGTCAAGCAGGAAGCACCCCTTTTTCGCTAACAAACCGGATAATTTTAAATAAATGACGATCGACGAAGCACTGCTTTTCCTCGACTCAGTTCTCAAACAAGAGCATCTCAACGATATTCACATACTGGTATTGCGGCAAACTTGGGAAGGACGCTCTTATCCACAGATTGCCAAAAGCGCTGGTTATGATGCCGAATACATTAAGTTTGTTGGCTTTCAGTTATGGCAAGTTCTCAGTCGGGTATTGGGAGAAAAAGTCACCAAGAGTAACGTTCAGTCAATTCTGCGACGGCAAGCACAACAGGCACAAGTAACCGTCGCACTACCAAATAGCCAAATTAGTCACAATATCAACGAACAAATCGATCGGAGTGGTGCGATCGGCGATCGATCTCCAACTGACTTAACAAAACTCAACAAAACGATTAATTGGGGAGAAGCAATTGATGTTTCTATTTTCTACGGACGGGCAGAGGAATTAGCTTTATTAGAACAGTGGCTAATCGGCGATCGCTGCCGCCTAGTGACGCTGTTGGGGATGGGTGGCATTGGTAAAACCTCTCTCTCTATCAAGATAGCAGAACGCATCCAAGAACAATTTGATTATATTATTTGGCACAGTCTCCGTAATGCTCCATTAATACTTGACTTATTGGTAGAATTGATTCAATTTCTCTCGAACCAAAAGGAAACGAATTTACCAGACACCTTAGATGCTGGAATCTCGCGCCTGATGCACTATCTGCGACAGCATCGGTGTCTTTTAATATTGGATAACGTCGAGTCACTTCTACAGGAAGAAGAACGCACGGGTTCTTATCGAGAGGGATATGAAGGCTACGGCCAACTTCTGCGATGCGTAGCCGAAATAAATCATAAAAGTACCGTGCTACTAACCAGTCGAGAAAAGCCGATCGGTTTAGCAGCTAAAGAAGGTAAAAATTTGCCAGTTCGTTCATTACAACTGACAGGTTTAACAACCCCAGAAGCACAGAAAATTGTCCAAGGTATTGCTTTTTTTCACGGATCAAACTGCGAATGGGATATTTTGAGATCCCACTATGCGGGAAATCCGTTAGCCTTAAAAATGGTGGCTCCAGCCATCCATGATTTTTTTGAGAGTAGCCTGACCAGATTTTTAGAACTTTTAAATCAAGGAACTTTAGTATTTGATGATATTCGGAACCTATTAGACCGACAATTCAATCGTTTATCAGATATAGAAAAAAAGGTGATGTACTGGCTGGCGATCGAGCGGGAGCGAGTCTCGCTGGGAGAGTTACAACAAGATTTAGTTTCAAAATTAACTGTCAAAGAATTACTAGAGGTTTTAGGTTCTCTCGTTAGACGTTCTCTCATCGAAAAAACCTCAGACGGCTACACTCAACAACCCGTCGTCATGGAATACATGACGGAACGATTAATCGAAAAAGTCTGCACTGAGATAACCAGCAGCGAAATTGACCTTCTCAGAAGCCATGCTCTTCTCAAAGCTACAGCTACAGAATACCTTAGAGATACGCAAGCTCGTCTTATCCTTAAACCTATTGCCGATCGACTGCTTTTTAGTTGTGAATGCCAGCAACTTCTCGAAAACCAACTCAAACCAATTCTGGCATCACTGCGCGGTAAACCAACACTAGAAACTGGCTATGCTGCGGGTAATATTATAAATCTATTACGTCAAATGCAGTCAGATTTAAGCGGCTGGGATTTTTCTAATTTGACGGTTTGGCAAGCTTATTTACCCGATACGAATTTACATCAGGTAAACTTTGCTGGTGCTAATTTAGCTAATTCCGTTTTCGCTGAAGTTTTGGGAAGTGGTTTGTCAGTCGCTTTTAGCCCGGATGGAAAACTTTTAGCTTTGGGCGATACGAATGGTGAGATTCACTTGTGGCAAATGCCAGAAGCTAAGCTGCTGAGAACTAGCAAAGAATACGGCAGTATCGTGTTATCCGCTGCTTTTAGTCCGGATGGGAAAACTCTTGCTACGGGCGGTAGTAACGGGACGATTCGTTGCTGGGATGTTAGCAGTTGGTCTATCCGTCAAATATTGCAGGGAAATACTAGCACTGTGCTGGGAGTTGCTTTCAGTCCTGATGGGAAGATGCTTGCTAGTAGCATCGGTGATGGAACTGTGCGTTTTTGGGATTGGAGTAATGGAGGATGCTTGCTAACTTTGCCAGCACACAAAAGTCAGGCTTGGTCGATCGCATTCAGTCCTCAAGGTAATATTTTAGTTAGTGGCGGTGATGACGGAACGCTCAAACTGTGGGATGTAGAGACGGGAGAATGCCTGAAAATGTTTGAGAGTGACAGCAGTCAAATTCGATCGGTTGCTTTCAGTCCGGATGGTAAAACGATAGCCAGTGGCGGTGATGATTCTGCGATCGACCTCTGGGATATTAACACGGGTGAAGTCTTGAGGATTTGCTCTGGACATTCACAAATAGTGGTGTCTGTTGCCTTTAGTCCTGACGGCCAGATTTTAGCAAGTTGCAGCGAAGACCGCACCGTGAGATTGTGGGAAGTTGCATCCGGTCAGTGCCTAAAAACACTGCAAGCACACACCAGTCGGGTTTCAGCCGTCGTGTTTAATCCTGATGGCAAAACTTTAGCTAGCACTGGTGAAGACCGCACCCTAAAACTGTGGGATGTTAAAACAGGTCAATGTCTGAAAACACTTTACGGGCAAAGCAATCCAGTGACATCGGTAGTTTTTTCACCCGACGGTCAAACCTTAGCCAGTAGCGATCGCGCCGTCAGGTTATGGAATGCTAAAACAGGAAAATGTCTTAAAAGCTTACAGGATGGACAGACTAATCGGTTGAAATCCATTGCCTTCAGTCCCGATGGACACTTGCTGGCAAGTGGATTCTATGACACTACTGTCAGGTTATGGGATGCTACGACTGGACAGTGCCTAAAAAGTTTACAGGGTCATTCAGCTTGGGTTTGGGGAGTCGCCATCAGTCCCGACGGTAAGACGTTAGCTAGTTTCAGTGGCGACCAGATTATAAAACTATGGGATATCAGGACAGGGCACTGTCTTTATACTTGCGCCGAACCAGAGGGCTGGGTGTTGGCAGTTGCGTTTAGTTTTTCAGGTGATATCCTCGCTTCTGCCACTGCTGATAATACGGTGAAGTTATGGGATATCAGTACAGGGGAAGTTTGGAAAACTTTGACCGGACATAGGGGTTGGGTTTGGTCTGTTGCCTTTAGTCCTGACGGTAATATCCTGGCAAGCAGCAGTAGTGACAGTACCATCAAATTTTGGGATATCAATACAGGAGAATGTCTGACAACTCTAGAGGGACATGACGGTATTGTGTCATCTGTAATGTTCAGTCCTGATGGTACACACTTGGCGAGTGGCGGTCATGACCAAACTGTACGAGTGTGGGATGTTAGCACGAATGAGTGCTTGCAAGTTCTGCGGGGACACGACAATTGGGTGTGGTCGGTTGCTTTTAGTCCAGATGGTCAAATTCTAGCCAGTGCCAGCCAAGATGAGACGATTAAGCTTTGGGATGCAGTAACGGGTGAGTGTATCAAAACCTTGCCTGTTCCCAAACCTTATGAAGGAATGAATATTGCAGGTGTTAAAGGTTTAACTGAGGCGACTATTGCGACGCTCAAAACACTGGGGGCAGTTCAAGTAAGTTGATCGCGACTTATACCAAATCCGGGTTTACTACCCCTTTGTTTTGTATTATTTCTCATTGCGAGGAAGGAAGCAATCGCTTAGTCTCTGCGATTGCTTCCTTCCTCGCAATGACGGAGGGTTAGTCATGATATTAAACCCGGATTTGGGATCGGGTGACTACATTTGGGGAGGGGGTGGGGCGTCTTGAATTTTAGCCAGTGCTGCTTTCATTTCAGGAGTGGCTAGCAACTTTTGGGTATCTGCGATCAAACGATCGCCCCAGAGGTTTTCTTTGAGATATTCTACGGTAGCATAACGTTTGTCGAGTTTCAGAGCTGCTTCTCCCATCGCTAAGCCTTTTTCTTTGTCACCTTTGGTGTAGAATGCTACTGCTAGAGCTAGCATTGCTTCGGCGGCTTTGTCGTCGATCACGATCGCTTCTTGCCAGCGTTTGATGGCGCTATCAACATCTCCCATTTCGTATTTGACTAATCCGATATTGTTGACAGCAGGCCACAGGTTTTTTTCTAAAGCAAAGGCTTTTTCGTATTGGGCGATCGCCTGATCAAACCGCTTCAGCTTATAAAAAGCATTACCTAAATCAAATAATGCACCTGGAGTGTCTGGTTTGAGTTTTAATCCTGCTTGCAAATATTCTACTGCTTTCTCGTAGTTCGCTTTCCGAAAGTAAGCTTCTCCCAAGACAAATTTAATTGATGGATTTTCTGGTGACAGAGATTGAGCTTGCCCCAAAGCTTCAATGCCTTTGTCAAACTGCTCGACTTGAAGGTACAAGCTGCCTAACAAAGTCCAAGTTTGAGCATTTTTGGGGGCTAACTGTGTGGCGAGTTCGGCTCTAGGTACCGCTAGTTGGTACTGCTGCAGTCTGGCTAGCTGGACGGCTTCTTCTGCAAGGCTCAAGGCCGTTTGTTCGAGTTGGGCTGAGTCGATTTGCAGGGTGTAAGGCAGGAGTGCCTGTGCGGCAGCAGGCTCGGGCATTGCCCCCAAACCGAGTGCGAGTAGCAGAGATATTAAAGGAATGCGATTAGGCACTGTACAGCCCCAGAAAAAATATAAGGGTTTCTCGATCGCCTATAATAACTCATATTTTTGAGTTTTGATATTGCTTCTTGACTCGCAACACTTCTGGGTTTTCATTTAAATACTTCTCAAATTATATTTACACTCAGGGTAGTCGTTTTTATTCACTCTTTTATAGGCGACTGATCACCTCACTACAAATAGGCAAAATTATGAGTTATTATAAAGTTGACTGAGTTAACAAATAACGCTTCGCGCTTGACAGTTAAAGAGTTGCCAACTTCTGTTTTTCCTCATAAGTAATAGTTGATTTTTACGGGTTGAGAAACGAGTTAATTCGTCACTACAAACCTGGTAAATTATTCATTTTCAAGAACTTGAATGAGTTAATAAACTCTGTTGAATTTTGTCTAACAATTGTGCTGCTGATAAGGAAGAAGGCAAAATTTTGGCAGATACTTCTTGCAGTAGAAAGTCGATCGCCTCGGATTCCGAATTTACAGCCGACCGATAATCCCAGACTAAAATTGGCAATTTTACTGCCATTTGGCGCAAGTTCGATAGCGCCTGCAGCATAGCGGTTGATTCTGAGGGGGCATCTCGCAAACACAGCAAAACTAAGTCAACGCTTTGATATTGCAACTGCTGCAAAACTTCTGTCCAGCAGGGAGCGATCGACCCTCGAAATCCTGCGGTGTGGACGTACTGGATCAAAGCTTGAAAGTTGGGAGTAGAAAACTGGGAATTGGGGAGGGGAATCTCGGCATTTGTCGATCGAGCGCAATGTTCCAATTCTTCCGTCGGGTTCCCCCCAGAAGAGGAGTGCAAATCCGGTAAAGTCGAAATGTCGGCAAATAAAATGCTGGGCTTCCAACTCATGCCCGCAGCAACTTGAATCACTTGCCACAAAGCACTTGGCACCAACCCGGTTGGTGAAGTTTCACTGTCGTCGGGACTGGTAGTGGCTAAACAGGGAAATACCGACAATCCTTTGACTTGATTTGCCAGTTGGGTAGTTCGGGGGTCTAAAGTCACCAAGGGGAGAGAACCCAAATTTCGAGACCGACTTAACTGTTCGATAAAAGCTAAGGGGTTTTGCAGTTGACTTGTACCGTCCAAGACGATCGCGTCGGGTCGCCAAATTCGGGCCACGAGTTCTGCTTGGTCGAGGTCGTCTGCTTCTAAAACCCGGCAGTAGTTGGGGTTGAGCAGTAAAGTGGAACCTTGAGACGAACTGTTTTGCGGGCTGAGCCACAACACGGTTAAAGAACTCCTCACTTTGGCGCTACTAGCATTACTTTTGCCGATCAAGTCGGTCAGCAGCCGCCGCAAAGCGGGTTCTTCCACCGGCAAGCTCAAAAAGCCTTCGGCTCTGTTGACACTAGCCCGTTCTTTTTCCCCTCTGGTGGCCGTGACGATCGCCGGAATTGATCGGGTATCTGGGTCACTCTTGAGCAGCGTCAGCACGTCCCAACCCGACAGCAGCGGCAGCAGCGGGTTGAGGAAAATGGCTTCGGGACTAAACCTGCGGGCTTTTTCCAATGCTTCGGTACCGGAACGGGCGACTATTACTTGGTAGCCCAAACCCGAAAGGACGTTGGTTAAATCTTCGATATATTTGGGAACTGCTTCGACTATTAATACTAAACGAGAGCGAGAATTGGCGGTCAGAGTCGGATATTGCGGTTGTAATAATTCTTCCTCAACGGCTCCCGATGCCGGGACTTCTTCACTGCTGTTTCCCGGAGGATTTGGTGGCAGCAGCAGGGTAAATTGAGAGCCTTGGTTTTCTGAGGAAATAAACGAAACGTCCCCGCCGTGGAGCCGAGCTAGGCGTTGAGTCAGTACCAGTCCCAGTCCGGTTCCTTGAAAGCGGCGGGTGAGGGGGCTTTCTAGCTGTTGGAATTTCTGAAAGATCAGATGCTGTTTGTCGGCGGGGATGCCGATGCCAGTGTCCCAAACTTTGAATGCGATCCAGCCTTCCCAGACATTTACTTTCAATCCGATTTTGCCGCCGAGTTCGGTGAATTTTAGGGCGTTGGAAAGGAGGTTGACGAGCATTTGCCGCAGTCGCAGTTCGTCGGCAATTAATTGGCTCAGTCCCGGTTCTATTTCGAGTGTAAATTCTATTTGGGCGGAGGGTTCTGCGTTTGCTGTGCCGTCAGTTTTGCTTGGTTCGGGTGGTTTTTTTTCTTCTTGCTGTTGCAGTTGTTTTGCTTGTTCAAAGGCTCTTTGGCAGGTTGATTCTATTTCGACTGCTTCGGGAATTAGTTCTAGCTGCCCGGTTTCCATCCGGGTCAAGTCTAATATATCGTTAACTATTGTCATCAAATGCCGCCCGCTTTTATGGATTAGTTTGGCGTAGCGTGTTTGGCGATCGTTTAGTTCTCCGATCAATTTATCTTTGAGGAGGCTGGACAAACCGAGGACGGCGGTGAGCGGGGTTTTTAGTTCGTGGCTGATGCAGGATAAAAATTCGTCTTTGAGTCGGTTGAGGTGGATTAAATCTGCGTTTTTCGCTGCTAGTTCTTTGGCGACTAAATGTTCTTCGGTGACATCTTGTCCCATTACTAAAATTAGCTTGTCTGAGAGCGGCTGTTTGACAAATTGCCAGATCCGTTCTTGACCTTTTTGTACGGGGCACTCGCAAATGTAGGTGTCTGGTTTGCCGGCCATAGGACACCAAGCTGGAGCGGTTAATGTTGAGGGGGAGGCGGCAGCGTACAGGGGCAGCGGGCAACTGGTGGCTGCGGTTGAATCACGCGCGGCGAAGCTATCCCGCAGGGAATCGCCCGATCTACTTGCTCCTACTAGGCTCCTGCAGTCGGTGGTGATGCCCTCTAACTGCACGCTCTTGTATTCGCTTGTTAAATGGCTTGGTTTACGGGGCGAGTGTTTACCCAAATTTGCTGCTGGTTCTGGAACTGGTTCTGGGCCTGCTCCCAGCAAAATCCGCCACGCTGCGTTTTGGCTGACTATTTGTGCGGTGGGGGTTTGCAATCTCAGGGGCAGGGGCAGTTTTTCCAGTAGTTCGACTAGGGAGTTCAGGTTTTCCGAAGGTTTCAATCCTGCTTCTAGAAAGCGCACTTGAGCGTCTAGGACCGTGGCGATGGCTTCGGAAATTGGTTTGAATTCGATTTCTTTGACGGCTGTTTCCTGCTGTGTGAGGCTGCAGAGCGAGCTGCTGTTGAGTGCGGCGAATTGCAGCAGGCTCAGGCTGTCTAGCATTCCTAAAAATTGACCACTGGCATCTGTGACGGCGATCGGAGTTTTGGAGGAAATGCCGGCGGTTTGGCGGTTTGGCCGGGTTGGGGTGTTCTGTTCCTCTGTTTGCAGGTACTGCCAGAATTCCCTGACGCTCATAGTGGCGGGTAATGCCCTGACTGGTTCGATCGCGATCGAGCTTTCTGACAAAGGTTGCTGCCCGTCGTTTGTGCGATCGGCTCCCCAAACCCAAAGGCTGCGGAGGTACACTAATCCCAGCGGCTGTAGCTGTTCGTTGACTACTGCAACTCGATCGCAGTTGCAGGAGCTGAAAATTGACTGCAGCGATTCTAGCGCACCCGTTTGGAGGCACAGGGGCACTGGCTCGATAAAATTTTTGAGACTGGGGGTGGTGAGTGGCATAACAAACCTGAGAGTCTGCTCGCGAGAGCAGTAATATTTTTGATGCTCAATGTAGCTGCGAATTTCTGTATCTTATTAGTTTTATATCAGTTCGCTATCAGGCTCGGTATCTGCACCGAGACCGGGGAGTTCGATGCCTACGCCTGATTTGAGGCGACTAGCAATTATTTTAAGGCTTAAGCTTAATTGCAGAAATCACGCTCAGGGTGCTTGACACACAAACCACGAAGTACACTTTGATTCTTCCTCTGGTAGAAGCGCATGACTTATTTTGCGGTTAAGATTGGTTAAAATAAATGTTGAGATGATTATTAAAATGTTAAGTTTTTTGTAAAGGAGATATCAACTCTGAGCGATCCAGCACTTTCAGGTAACTTAGGTGGTGCACCTACAGCTTTGCTTCCTCAACTTTCTATCGGTATTTTTGTCCGAGCTGAGGAAATAACAGCCTCTGCGATCGAGCTTTTGAGAGGCGAACGCTATGCTTTAACGCACATGAAGTCGGCAGTGGAGCTTTTGGGGTTCCTTAAGCACAATTATCACCTTGATTGTTTGGTTTTGGAGGTGGATGGGGATCTGCGATCGCTTCTGGGCAAGCTGCAAGAACGATCGATCTTTTTGCCTGCTGTTATTTTTTCGCCTCACTCGCAAGATTGCAGGCCCGAAGCAGCATATTCAAATGGTTTTGAGGCCGCAGCCAGTACCGCCAACAAGAGTCAAGACGAAAGCTGTGCTTTTTTTTATCACCCTGCTGAGGTGCAACTGGCAATCGCTCGATCAAGCGAAATAGCTGACGGTATCGATCGGGCGATCGCACAATTTCTGAAGCTTTCAACTCCGGTTCCTGTCAATTACCAATCCGTAACGGTCGATGCGACAGCCCAATTGACTGCTCAAAGTTTGCTCAGCCGACAGCAGCGGCGGCTGGCGGAAAAATTACGGGAGCGATTAGGATACTTAGGTGTGTATTATAAAAGAAATTCCCAGATTTTTTTGAGAAATCTGTCGGCAACCGAGAAGCAAAAGTTTTTGGAGCAACTCAAGTCAAGTTATCGCGACATCGTTTTGAATTATTTTTCTCAAGATGCTGCGGTCAACAATCAAATAGATGAATTTGTGAATTTGGCTTTTTTTGCTGACGTTCCCGTGACTCAAATTGTAGAAATTCACATGGAATTGATGGACGAGTTTGCTAAACAGCTAAAAATAGAAGGGCGCAGCGAGGAAATATTGCTCGATTACCGCTTGACCCTGATTGACGCGATCGCTCATATGTGCGAGATGTATCGGCGATCGATTCCGAAAGAAACCTCTCAAGGTAGAATGTAGAAGGGATTCGGCATAATTTAAGAAAGAAAAGGTAGAAGGTAGAATCTAACAAAAAAGAAAGGAGCCGACCAACGGCCGCGCGAGGGCGAGGCGGAAATTATTATAAAATAACAAAGAACAGCGGATTTAAGACAAATAACAACTACAACTAACATCTGACAACTAATACTCAACATTTAAAAAAGTTCATGAGTCCTCTGAAGAAAACCTACGTTCTGAAGCTGTACGTTGCGGGGAATACTCCCAACTCAGTGCGAGCTTTGAAAACCCTAAAGGACATCCTAGAACAAGAATTTCAAGGCGTCTACGCGCTGAAAGTCATAGATGTTCTCAAAAATCCTCAGCTAGCAGAAGAGGACAAAATATTGGCAACCCCGACGCTGGCAAAAATCCTGCCGCCGCCGGTGCGAAAAATTATTGGCGATTTGTCCGATCGTGAGAAAGTTCTGATAGGATTAGATTTGCTCTATGAAGAACTTCGCGAAGAAGACCTCAATTCATAAGATAATCAAGTGAGAGTCTGTCGATTTTAGATTTGAGACTTCGGTTGGGCGTGAAACGTTCGGCGAGCGCGAGCGTCGAAGCATCGACTCGCGCTTAGTCGAACGATTTTAGGTTTTAGATTTACTCAACAGATGAACCTGGGAGGTTGAACAAAAGTCTAAAATTTTCATCTTTCCACGACAGAAGTACGTGGCACGGTATCGGTTTTTGAGCGGGGTTATTAGTCACCAGTCAGCAGTCATTAGTTATTGAGCAAGAGCCAAAACTAAAAGCTGGGTACAAAGACTCATGATCGGCGGTTAATGAGTGACAACTAAAGAATACTGAGAGTTGACAAAAATCGACATGAATGAAATTAGTCAAACGGTTAAACGAGAAGGATTGGTAACGGCAGGAGTTGAAAAAATTCGCACGATGATTGAGGGTTTCGATGACATCAGTCACGGCGGAATGCCGCTCGGCAGAACCACCCTAGTCAGCGGCACATCAGGAACGGGAAAAACTTTATTTGCCGTACAATTTCTCTATAATGGAATTACCCATTTTGACGAAGCTGGAGTGTTCGTAACTTTTGAAGAATCTCCGACAGATATTATTAAAAATGCTTGCAGTTTCGGTTGGGATCTAGCACAGTTAATCGAGGAAGGCAAGCTATTTATTTTGGACGCTTCCCCCGATCCAGAAGGTCAAGATATCGTAGGAAATTTTGATTTATCAGCCTTAATCGAGCGAATTCAGTACGCCATTCGTAAGTACAAAGCCAAGCGGGTTTCAATAGATTCTGTTACCGCCGTATTTCAGCAGTACGACGCTGCATCGGTGGTGCGCCGAGAAATTTTTCGCTTAGTGGCGCGCCTCAAACAAGTCGGAGCAACTACAGTTATGACGACGGAACGGGTGGAAGAATACGGCCCGGTGGCTCGGTTTGGAGTGGAAGAGTTTGTGTCGGATAATGTGGTGATTGTTCGCAACGTATTGGAAGGAGAACGCCGCCGCCGCACCATCGAAATTTTGAAGTTGCGCGGTACAACTCACATGAAGGGCGAATATCCTTTTACTATGACTAATGACGGAATTAATATTTTCCCATTGGGGGCGATGCGATTAACTCAAAAGTCTTCCAACGTGCGGGTTTCTTCAGGCGATAAAACTCTCGACGAGATGTGCGGTGGCGGTTTCTTCAAAGACTCGATTATTTTGGCTACGGGTGCAACGGGAACCGGCAAAACGCTGTTGGTGAGCAAGTTCTTGCAGAATGCTTGTATGAACGGCAATCGGGCGCTGCTGTTTGCCTATGAAGAGTCGCGGGCTCAGTTGTTCCGCAATGCTTATTCTTGGGGCATTGATTTTGAGGAAATGGAACAGAAAGGAATGCTGAAGCTGCTGTGTACTTACCCGGAATCTGCCGGTTTGGAAGACCACTTGCAGACTATTAAATCAGAAATTGCTGAGTTCAAACCTTCTCGAATTGCTATAGACTCGCTGTCGGCCTTAGCTAGGGGTGTCAGCAATAATGCTTTCAGGCAATTTGTGATCGGAGTGACAGGTTTTGCGAAGCAGGAAGAAATAACTGGCTTTTTTACGAATACAAGCGACCAGTTTATGGGTTCTAATTCGATTACGGACTCCCATATTTCTACAATTACTGACACGATTATTATGCTGCAGTATGTAGAGATTCGAGGAGAAATGTCGCGGGCAATTAATGTGTTTAAGATGCGTGGTTCGTGGCATGACAAAGGAATTCGGGAATACACAATTACTGAAAGAGGCCCACAAATTAAAGATTCGTTCCGTGGTTACGAACGGATTATCAGCGGTTCTCCGACTCGGATTACGATTAATGAGAAGAGTGAGCTATCGCGGATTCTCCAGGGTGTGCAAGGTCAAGACGATGAGGATATTTGAGAGTTAGCAGTAATTCATCGTTGTTAAAAGTAGGTTGGGTTGAGCTAGGAAACCCAACTTTTTTAATTTGAGGAGTTGGTGAATATTTATAGCAACCGCGACAATGTTTTACAGGTTCTTAATTGCGGAAATAGAAGCTTTTATTGCCTCTAGAACCCAATACCTATAGTTTTTACACAGCAACAATACCTTGGGCAAAATCCAATACCCTGGCGATCGCAAATCTCTTTAATTGTGCTGGGAAAGCCAATACTTGCTGTATGATCAACCTCAGCTCGATTGGCAAACAGGTAGCCTTGCTGGTGTTAAAGTTATAGTAGGAGTGTATTCTCCTGAACTAGGTTGGATTCATCGCCATCGATGTATTGCCATCGCCGAAAAAACAGGATTGATTTGGCCCGAAGAGCAAATGGATTTTAGAGCAAGCTTGCTGGCAATATCAGCAGTGGCTAGCAGCAGGACTAATTCTGCCTAATATCGCGGTGAATCTGTCGGCACGTCAACTCAGCCAACCGACTTTAATCGCTAAGAGCGATCGCATCCTTGAGCGCACCCCGATGAAGCCGAAATATCTAGGGCTAGAGATTACCGAAACGACAATGATGCTTAATTTTGACATTACATACAATGTTTTGAGCCAATTATCAAAGCGTGGTATTGGGATTTTTGTGGATGATGGTGGGCCTGACTATGCTGCTTTTAACAAGCTGAAAAATTTTCTGATGAAGTCGCTCAAAATTGATCCCTCACTTGTCCACGATTTAGCCAGCCTTCCGAGCGAGCGAGGAATTCACAAACCCATAGTTGTAATCCCAGATGGCTTAAATCGAGCACAATTGCCGAAGGAATGGAAACCCCAGCGCAATGGGAATAGTTACAAGCTAGCGCCTAGGAAATTGGGCTGCATTATATGTTGAGGAAGACGGCTATTGCTGAGTTTGCAATTCAATTAATCCGATATCCTGAATTGTTGTCCACCACTATGTGGGATCATCAATCCTCCTTCATGAAAGCGCGCCAAAGTCTTATAATTAATTTAATGCTCGTGTCGATCAAATGACTAAAAAAATTTTCTTACGGAATAATATAAAAGTGTTTGGACAAGGCACCCAGACGATGATGTTTGCTCATGGATTTGGGTGCGATCAAAATATGTGGCGTTTCGTAACACCGGCTTTCGAGAAGGACTACAAAATCATCCTATTTGATTATGTAGGTTCGGGACAGTCTGATATTAGTGCCTACAGTTATGAACGGTACAGCGACCTCAATGGCTATGTTCAGGATGTCCTCGATATTTGTAAAGAATTGGCGTTGACGGATGTGATTTTTGTCGGTCATTCGGTCAGCAGTATGATCGGCCTTCTGTCCTCAATTCAAGCTCCTAATTACTTTAATCGCCTGATTTTCGTAGGGCCTTCACCCTGCTACATCAATGATTTACCAAATTATTACGGAGGGTTTGAGCGCAAAGATATTGAGGATCTTCTCGATATCATGGATAAAAATTACATTGGTTGGGCAAGCTTTCTGGCGCCAATGGTGATGCAGAATCAGGACCGTCCTGAGTTAAGTGAGGAACTTGAGACAAGTTTTTGCTCCACTGATCCGGTGATTGCAAGTCGCTTTGCGGAGGTAACTTTTTACTCTGACAATCGCAGTGATTTACCCAAGGTATCAGTACCTTCACTGATATTGCAATGCGCTGATGACGTGATTGCTCCCACCGAGGTAGGGCATTACCTTCAGCGCCACCTGCCTAAAAGTAGGCTACGGCTGATGAAAGCTACGGGACATTGCCCGCACCTGAGTCATCCACAAGAGACGATCGACATGATTAAGGAGTATTTGAGTGCACCTCATACTACCTGATTTGTATGGCAAACATGACCTACCAGATAGACGAGCTACTCAACACGTCACCCTGTGGATTCCTCTCGTTTGCTGACGATGGTACGATCGTAATGGTCAACGCCACATTACTGCAATTACTCGGATACGAAACCGATGAACTGCGGGAACGGAAAATGGACTCCATTCTGCCAATGGCCAGCCGGATTTTTTTTCAAACCCATTTCTTCCCCCTGTTGAAGCTCGACGGTAAAGTAGAGGAAATTTACTTCTCATTAAGGTCAAAGCAGGGTAGTGATATACCTATGCTGATCAACGCTGTGCGTCGGGAGAAGGGGGGAAGCTTCGTCAACAATTGCATCTTGATCTGTATTCGCCAGCGTATCCTATACGAAGGTGAAATTATTAAAGCAAAAAAAGCAGCAGAGGCAGCTATTCTCGCCCAAAAGCAAGCGGAAATTGCTCTGCGGCAACAGTACGACAAAGCGATATTACTTCAAGAGATTACTCAACACATCCGTCAATCTCTTGATTTGTCTACAATTTTTGAGATTGCTTCGCAGGAGATTCGCCTGTTTCTTGATGCCGAGCGTGTTGGCATATTTAAGTTCGAGCCTGACAGTAAATTTGGATATGGTGAGTTTGTTTCAGAATCCGTAGGCGAAGGATGTAAATTGGTAAGCCGAAATCAATTTAACGACCCGTGTGGTGGTGAACAAGGTCCTGATTCATATAAAGAATGGAGAATGCAGGTAGTTGAAGATATCAATAAGATTGACCTTCAACACTGTTGCCGCGCTCTTTGGAAACAATTTCCGGTTCGGGCTAATTTAGTTGCGCCGTTGCTCAATGGACAAGATTTGTGGGGGTTGTTATGTATTCATCAATGTTCTGCTCCTCGGCAATGGGAAGAATTTGAAGTTGACCTTGTTAAACAGATTGCTAATCAGTTAGCGATCGCCATTAAACAAGCGGATATTTTTCAGAAGTTGCAGAAGGAATTGGCAGAAAGGCAGCAGGCCCAAGCGCGCATGAGAGAAATTAATCAACAACTGGCACTCTCTAACGAAGAACTAGCCCGCGCTACTCACCTCTTAGAACAAGTGGTAAATATTGATGGGTTGACTCAAATTGCTAATCGCCGCTGTTTTAATGACCGCTTAGAGCATGAATGGCAGCGGCTATACCGGGAACAAAAACCTATTTCTCTTTTGTTGTTTGATGTGGATTATTTCAAACGTTATAATGATTGCTACGGTCATCAAATGGGGGATGATTGTCTGTTCAAACTTGCTCAGACTGTGCAAGAGGTGGTGTACCGTCCAGCGGATTTGGTGGCGCGTTACGGCGGAGAAGAATTTGCCATCATTTTGCCTAATACTGATCTTGAAGGAGCGAGTTCGGTGGCCCAACGGATTCACGCTGCTATTCAAGCTTTACATATTCCTCACAAAACCTCTGATGTGAGCGATGTAGTTACTATTAGTATGGGTATCGCCAACTTGATTCCGATTTCGGAACTATCATCGGTTGACTTAATTGCGATCGCCGATCGTTCACTGTACCGTGCTAAGGAACAGGGGCGGAATCAGTCCGCGATATGCGAGTACAGTGGCGATTCGATTTTTGACACTGACGCTTAAATCACAACAATTGAGACCGAGGATAAAAATTTATCCCCGGTCTCTCAAAATCAGTCATTCTATAAATTTAAATGAGCACGGAGCGATTGGAAAACTCGGCTCCGACCGTCCCAGAATTTCCAGAGCCAGCCGACTTGCTCAACCAGTTGAAGACCAGACGCAAAAAGTCCGGCGCAAACTTGGCAGATATGGAGGTGGTTTTGGAGATACTAGGAACCGACAGGAGCGAAATTTGAGCGGAAAATACGACGATCGGTAATATGATTAACCTGAAACCCTTACTCCGCAAAAGACATAGAAAGTGAGCACGGAGGGATTTGAACCCCCGACCCTCAGGACCGGAACCTGATGCTCTATCCACTGAGCTACGTGCCCTCGACTTTTTACATCATAACACGTCTTGCCGAAAATGGCGAGTGCCGATCGCAAATTTCCTGGCCGGCCTCCAAACCGCTTGACCCATGCGGGTTAAACTCGCCCGTGCGATCGAATATCAGGCTGTTCTGGCAGCTAGAGACTGCAACTTTTAGCTAAATGGTAACAATAATACGACAATGGGTAAAATAATAGACTTTAATCGAGCAAACATTAGGTTCACATTCGATCGGGGTCGAGCATCTACCACAGCTAAAATAGCTCGCATCAATTCCCCCTAGCTAAGCGGCAGTAAATAAATGGTGCTGCTGTTAAGACAGGTTCTGCAAAGACGGTTGTAGACTAAGTTCACCAAACCCCTCAATCTTATGGTTTCTAAAATTTTAGACCAATTACCGCTGCGAACTGTTCTCATAGTTCCATTTGTATTGCAAATCGTGGGAACCGTGGGCCTCGTAGGATATCTGTCTTTTAGAAACGGACAAAAAGCAGTTAATAACCTTGCCAGTCAGTTAATGAGCGAGGTCAGTTTGCGTGTCGAGCAAAACCTGCAAGTTTACCTGACAACTCCCCATCAAATCAATCAAACCAAGCTGGATGCTGTCAAGCTCGGCTTGTTAAAGATGGATAATTTATCAGCTTGGGAGAAATATCTTTGGCGGCAAGTACAATTATATCCATATATCAATTTTACCTCGGTTGGCAACAATAAGGGAGATTATAGAGCCGGTCAACAACTTTCTAACGGCTCCCGAATGATTAATGTGATAGAAACATCTACTGGGTTAAATTTTAATTCTTACAATACAAACGAGCGAGGCGATCGCACTACAGTTACCACGATTGCCAAAAACTATGATAATCTGCAACATCCTGCGTACCAAAAAGCCGTTAAAATCGGCAAACCAACTTGGAGTTCGGTTTTTGTTTCCTTACTAGAACCAACATTACTTATCAGCGCTATCCAACCCGTATACAGCGACGAAAATCAGCTAGAAGGAGTCTTATTTACTGCCTTGCGTCTCGACCATTTGGGAAGATTTCTCAACAGTCTCAAAGTGGGCAAATCAGGTCAAACATTTATTATAGATCGCCAGGGTACTTTGTTAGCAACTTCCACAACAGAAAAACCGTTTCGCACTAAAGGTAATAAAAGACAATTGTTTAAAGTAGAAGAAAGCAGCAACCCTTTTACTCAAGCGACAGCTAAATATTTGACTGCAAATTTTAAAAAATTAGACCAAATTAAAAAATCCGAGTTATTGAGCTTTGAAATAGATGACAAGCGACAATTTTTAAAAGTCTTGCTGTTCCAAGACGGCAAAGGTTTAGACTGGGTGATTGTCGTAGTTGTTCCCGAAGCAGATTTCACCAAAGAAATCGATGCCAATACCCGCACAGCGGTTTTGCTTTGTTTCGCAGCTTTAGGAGTAGCTGTGGTGATTGGCATTCTGACTTCTCAGTGGGTGACAAATCCTATTTTGAGCTTAAATACAGCAGCCAAAAATATTGCTAAAGGTGAATGGGACAAAACAGTAGAAAGCGAACGCTCCGACGAATTGGGGGAATTAGCCAAGTCATTTAACAGCATGGCTCAACAACTGCAACAATCTTTTGAAACTTTAGAACAGCGAGTGCAAGAGCGGACGGGAGAATTGGCTGTAGCTAAAGACAAAGCGGAAGTAGCAAATCAAGCTAAAAGCACCTTTCTTGCTAACATGAGCCACGAATTGCGATCGCCTCTCAATGCAATTCTCGGCTTTTCCCAACTGATGACTCGCAGCCAAACTCTATCCCCAGAGCATCAAGAAAATATTAGCATAATTAGCAGCAGCGGAGAACACCTCCTTACCCTGATTAATAACGTGCTGGATTTATCTAAAATTGAATCGGGGCGTACCACCCTCAATCCCCAAAAATTCGACCTCTATCGCCTGCTAAACGACTTGGAAGATATGTTTCAACTCAAAGCAGATGACAAGCACTTGCAGTTGGTTTTTGACCGCAGTCCCGATGTGCCACAATACATAGAAACTGATGATTTAAAGTTGCGGCAAATCTTAATTAATCTGCTCAATAACTCTCTTAAGTTTACCGATGAGGGCGGTGTAGCGGTCAGAGTTGGCAAGCAGTCATTCGGCAAAAATCAGCAGACAGAAGGGGGAAACTTTGAGCAGTCTGAAGTATCAAAAAATACAGAAAGTTCCGCCATTAATGGTGTTAAAATATCTCAAGTCAGTCCGTCCAACAACCAGATCATTGCAACCCCAAATGACGATGCAGCTTCTACCTTTTCCTTCTTCCTTCATTTTGAAGTCGAGGATACTGGTCCCGGTATTGCTACCAATGAATTAGACGATCTTTTTGAACCTTTCGTGCAAACCAAGACAGGCAAAGATTCGCAAGAAGGTACTGGCTTGGGATTGCCCATCAGTCGCAAATTTGTGGAATTAATGGGCGGCGAAATGAGCGTCTGTTCTGCTGTTGGTAAGGGAACTAATTTTAAGTTCGACATTCAAGTTATTGCGGTCGATGCGGCTGATATTGAAAGCCAAAAATCGAGCCGAAATGTTATAGCCCTGGTTCCCAACCAACACACCTATCGAATTTTGATAGTAGACGATAAACAGCTCAACCGCCAACTGTTAATTAAAATCCTCTCTCCTCTAGGTTTGGAACTAAAAGAAGCTACTAACGGTCAAGAAGCTATTGAGATTTGGGATAGTTGGGGACCGAATCTAATTTGGATGGACATGAGAATGCCTGTGATGGACGGCTACGAAGCTACGCAATACATTAAAGGTACTATTAAAGGTCAAGCTACTGCTATTATTGCGCTGACAGCGAGCGTTTTGGAGGAAGAACGGGCAGTTATTTTATCGGCGGGCTGCGATGCTTTTATGAGGAAGCCATTCCGGGAAGCCGATATCTTTGATGCGATGCACAAACATATCGGAGTGCGCTATATTTATGAAGAGCCGGAGCAAACTGATTTATCCGCAATCAAAGAGGGCGATCGCGCAATGAGTGTGGCTGATTTCGTAAAATTGCCTGATTCACTGGTAGCTGATTTAAAGCTAGCAATACTGAATGCAGATATGGATTTAATTGATACCTTGATAGAGCAAATTCGATTAAAGGATGCAGTAACGGCAGGTGCGATCGCAAATTGTATGGAAAATTTTGAGTACGACAAAGTTTTAAAGTTAATATCTCAAGCAATATCACATGAATAACGACATTCCTAGCACCGATCGCGGTAATATTTTAGTAGTTGATGACACCCCAGCTAATTTGCGGCTGCTAGCCGGAATTTTGAACAGCAAGGGTTATAAAGTGCGCCCAGTACCTAGCGGCGAGTTAGCGCTTTCGGCGGCAAAAGGTATGCCTCCCGATTTGATTTTGCTGGATATTATGATGCCCGAAATGAATGGATATGAAGTGTGCGAAAAAATCAAAGCTGATGAACGAACTTGCGACATCCCGGTGATTTTTATTAGCGCGATTAATGACGTACTTGATAAGGTCAAAGCCTTTGCTGTGGGCGGGGTAGATTATATTACCAAGCCCTTTCAGGTGGAAGAGGTTCTAGTGAGGGTAGAAACCCATTTAGCAATATGCCAATTGCGAAAAAAACTTCAACAGAAAAACAATGAACTTACAGTTACTTTAGACCAACTGCAAGCTACTCAGAATCAATTAGTGCAATCGGAAAAAATGGCGGCATTAGGGCAACTGATTGCGGGCATTGCTCACGAAATTAATACGCCGTTGGGGGCGATTCGGTCGTCTATTGGAAATATTACCAGCTTTTTGGATAACAATCTAGAAAGGTTGCCAGTTTTTTTTAAAGAACTGTCAGCAGAACGCCAGCAAGATTTCTTGCGTTTGATGTACAGTTCTAGTCAACAAAATTACTCTTTATCTACTAGAGAAAAACGGGTATTGAAAAAAGACGTGAAGCAGCAACTAGAGTCGGAAGGCATTGACAATTATGACAGCCTTGCTAGCATTTTAGTCAATATCGGATTGCAAGGAAATCTGCAAGAATTCTTGTCGTTGCTCAAAGATCCTGACAGCGAAAATATTATCAAAACAGCCTACGACTTTGCTAGCATTCACAGAAGCGCCCGAACCATCGCTACCGCTACTGAACGCGCTGCAAAAGTCGTCTTTGCCCTGAAAAATTATGCGCGTTACGATGTAAATGGGGAAAAAATACAAGTGAATATTACGGATGGACTTGAAACTGTATTAACTCTTTATCAAAACCAAATCAAGCAGGGTGTGGAAGTTGTCAGAAACTATCAAGATCAATTGCCTGTGGTACTGTGTTATCCCGACGAACTCAATCAAGTTTGGACAAATTTAATTCACAATGCCTTACAAGCGATGGACAATCAAGGAACTTTAACAATTGACGCGGTACAACAAGATACCAGCGTCTTGGTAAAAATTAGTGACAGCGGTAAAGGGATGCAACCAGAGATTATTCCGAAAATTTTTGAGCCTTTTTTTACTACCAAACCTGCGGGAGAAGGCAGCGGGTTGGGGCTGGATATTGTCAAAAAAATAATGGAAAAACATCAGGGTAAAATTGATGTGGAGTCGATGCCCGGTA
Source organism: Microcoleus sp. POL10_C6 (assembly GCF_036701585.1). Taxonomy (NCBI): domain Bacteria; kingdom Bacillati; phylum Cyanobacteriota; class Cyanophyceae; order Oscillatoriales; family Microcoleaceae; genus Microcoleus; species Microcoleus sp. POL10_C6. The sequence continues at coordinate 49,228 of NZ_JAUBRB010000027.1, forward strand.
AAACAGCATTTACCGTGTCTTTGCCGATTAATTTAACTGAGTAGGTAAAGCGCCGGAGACTGAAGTCGGGGGCGAAAATTTGCAGTCTACCCGCGCAGAATGTAGAATTTGGAAAATGGTGTACTGCCCATGGGGGTTCACCCTGCCACACTAAAGAAGGAAACTAGCGATGTCTAAATCAGCAATTTTGTGTGTGGACGATGAAGTAGGAGTGTTGGAAAGTCTGGAAATTGAACTGCAACAGGCATTTAACGGTAAATATCTTTGCGAATTTGCTGAAAGTGCTGCCGAAGCCCTGGAAATTATTGAAGAGCTATGTGAAGCTGAGGTTAACATTTTAGTAATTGTCTCTGATTGGTTGATGCCCGGAATGAAAGGAGATGAGTTGCTGATTAAAATTCATCAAAAATATCCGCAAATTGTGACAGTGATGCTGACAGGACAAGCAGACCAAGAAGCAATAGAGCGCACAAAAACTCAAGCAAATCTTCATGCTTTCATAGAAAAACCTTGGCAAAATCAAGAATTAATTGAAGCGATTAAGTCTGGTCTAGCAAATTTATGAAAAAACCAGTGATTATTTGTGTCGATGATGAGCAGACTATACTCGATAGTCTGGAAATAGACCTGCTAAAAGCCTTTGAAGATAAATATTTAATTGAAACGGCTCAAAGTGGGGAAGAAGCTTTAGAGCTACTGTCAGAACTTTTAGCAGAACAGTATGAAGTTCCTTTGGTTATTTCGGATCATATTATGCCTAGTATGAAAGGAGACGAACTATTAAGGAGCGTTCATGCTATCTCGCCGAACTGTCTTAAGATCATGCTGACGGGGCAGGCAGATTTGGATGCGGTAGCCAATGCTATTAACTATGCTAAATTGTACCGGTATATACCTAAACCTTGGCAATGTGATGACTTAAAATTAACTGTTACTGAGGCCATATATAAATATTTTCAAGAGAAACAATTAGCGGAAAAACAAAGAGAACTTCAGGAAATGAATCAGGAGTTGGTAAAATTAAACCGCAAGCAGGCAATGCTGATTGCCAAACTCCATGAAAACGAAAGTCGCTTGACGCAATATCTAGAAGCTATGCCATTGGGCGTGTGTGTACTTGATGCAAACGGGCAATCTTTCTACGCTAATCAGAAAGCGCGGGATGTATTTGGCAAAGGCACTGTGCCGCATATTAATTCAGAGCAAAAAGCAGCAATTTATCAATTCTATAAAACAGGGACTAATCAGAGATGCCCCGTGGAAGAATTGCCAATTATGCGGGCACTTAGGGGCGAAAATGTGCGGACTGAGGGTGTAGAAATTCGTACAGCTAATAAGATTACTCCTGTAGAGAGTTGGGCAACTCCAATTTATGATTCTACAGGCGACATTTCCTATGCGATTATTGCTTTTAGTGACATAACTGAACGCAAGGAAGCTGAAGCGGCGTTAATTCAAGCTGAAGAGAAGTATCGCGGGATATTTGAAAATGCTCTAGAAGGTATTTTTCAGACGACTCCGGACGGACATTTTATCAGTGCGAATCCTGCTCTGGCGGAAATTTACGGCTACGATTCCGCATCAGAATTGATAGAAAGTATTAATGATATTCAGCAGCAATTGTACGTGGAACCGAACCGCCGTCAAGAGTTTCTGGCGCTGATGAAACAGCATGGTACTCTGTGTGAGTTTGAGTCTCAGGTTTACTGTCGAGATGGCAGCATCATCTGGATTTCTGAGTATGCGCGCACCGTTTATGATGCTAACGGTGAAGTGCTTTACTATCAGGGTTTTGCTAAGGATATTAGTTTGCAAAGACAGGTAGAAGTAGAACGAATCAGGTTTACTAATGATTTAGAAAAAGCTTTGGCAGCCGAAGAAAAGTTAAATGAGGCACTGTCAGAAAACGAAAGTCGATTGACTCAATTCCTGGAAGCGATGCCAGTGGGAATATTTGTTGTCGATGGTAAGGGGAAACCTTTTTACATGAATTCTTGGGGGGAAAGGATACTAGCCCAAGGTTTAATTTTTGATGGGGGTACTGACCAATTTCCTGAAGCTTATCATTTTTACGACGCTGCAACTAATCAATTGTATCCGAGGGATAGCCAACCGATTGTTCGGGCGTTGCGGGGAGAATTTGTGCGTATGGACGATCTAGAAGTTCATGGGTCGGATCGGATTGTGCCGATCGAGGTTTGGGCGACTCCAATCTACGACGAACGGAAAAACATAGTTTACGCGATCGCCGCTTTTCAAGACATCACGGAACGTCTAGAGGTAGAAACCGAACGCCGCCAATTCACAGACGAGTTACAAAAAGCTTTAGCAGCAGAAGAAAATTTAACAGATGCTTACGGGCGGTTTGTGCCGCACGAATTTCTCCACTTTCTGGGATATGAAAGTATTCTGGAAGTCAAATTAGGCGATCAGGTACAGAAAGAAATGTCGGTGCTGTTTTCAGATATCCGCGATTTTACTTCTCTTTCAGAGAGGATGAATCCCGAAGAGAATTTTCAATTTATCAATGGTTATTTGTCGCGAATGGAACCGGCAATTACTAATAATTTTGGTTTTATTGATAAATACATGGGCGATGCGATTATGGCGCTGTTTGATGGCAGTGCGGATGATGCTGTGAAAGCTGGAATTGCTATGCTAGAAGAGCTTAATGAGTATAATATTAGTCGCAATCGACCCGATCGCCCGCCGCTGAAAATTGGCATAGGAATCAATACGGGTTCTTTGATGTTAGGCACGGTTGGCGGCCAAAGTCGGATGGATAGCACCGTGATTAGCGATGCGGTAAACTTAGCCTCTCGTGTGGAAAATTTGACAAAAGAGTATGGAGTTTCCATGTTAATTACTCACCATACTTTTATACAGTTGAACGATATTTATGATTTTAGGTTGATCGATCGCGTAGCAGTTAAAGGCAAATCGCGAATGGTAACAGTTTATGAAGTATTTGCGGCCGATCCGCCAGAGTTACGACAGAAAAAGTTAGAGACAAAGACAATCTTTGAGCAAGCTTTGGTACTCTACAATAGTGACAAGTGTGTCGAAGCTAAAAGATGGTTTTCGGCCTGCTTGGAAATCAACCCTAATGATAAGGTAGCTCAAATTTATCTGCAGCGGTGTCTGAAAGGAGCGATCGCTCCTGCATAATACCATTTGAGAGTTTAGATTTGAGAATAGGGAATGACTTATGCCATAAGGGTTGGGAGTTGGCCTACAGTTGTATTCTTTTGGGAAACTGGTATAATCATTGTTTAGACAGGCAGGGAAACGGAAACTATGGTTTCTTGCTGCGGCAAACTTTCTATTTTAAATTCTCCTCCGTGCAATTCTACAAGGCGTTGAACAATCGCCAGGCCCAATCCCAAACCTGCTTGTTGGTAAAGTTTGCGATCGAACTGCCTGTAAGCTTCTAGCTGTGCAATCTGATCGGTAGTCATGCCACGGCCTTGGTCTTTGACAGACAGAATAAAAGTCTGATTTTCGACGAAAGTGCTTAATAAAACAGGCGTTCCTTCTAAAGAAAATTTGAAGGCATTATCCAAGAGTTCTTCAACAATTTTTGCTAGTCTGACAGAATCAATAGCAACCGACGAATCTTGCAAGTTTAATTGTAAATCGTCTGTTCTATTCGCGTGTTTTGCTTGCTGGCGCGCTTTTTGACTCAGCAAAGATTTTACACAGCTAAATTCGCTGTTTCGCATCTCCTTTAACAGTTCGGGATTTGTAGCTGCTATCTCCAGTTCTGCATACAGCAAAAAGTTCTGAATGAGTCGATACAAGCGATGACCAGAAGTTTGAATTTGACCAATCATCTCTAAGATATCTGCTTCCTCTAAGACCTGATATTCTGACAAAATTAGCTCAGAGAAACCCAGAATTGCATTCAAAGGAGTCCGCAATTCGTGGGGCAGCGACATACTAATATTAGTGCGTAATTCGTCTAGCGTCTTTTGAGATTGTCGGCTAATTGTTTTTTGTTTTTCAAGTCTAATAGCAATGGCTTTTAGCAGTTCTTGCGGCGTACATGGCTTAGTAATGTAATCGTCAGCTCCCAGTTCCATGCCCGTGCGAATGTCAACTTTATCGGCTTTTGCTGTGAGGAAAATAAACGGAATTGTGGCAGTCAAGGGTTCCGAACGCAAAGCTTTGAGGACGCCGTGACCGTCTACTTCCGGCATCATCATGTCGCACAAAATTAAATCAGGGATTTGTTCGATCGCCAATTTGATGCCGACTTTGCCGTTAATCGCTCCTATTCCTTCAAAATTCTCGGCTTCCAGCAACTCTAAAATATTCTCTCTAATCGCTTCTTCGTCTTCTATTACCAAAATCTTAGCCATGGTGATAGCTCCTTTGAGTTAGTAGTTTGTGGGAAAAATCTGGGTTCAGATACTTGATAAGTTTGTTTGTTAGGGGCTTAATTAATCGTTAAATTACGGATATGTATAGTTGATAATTCATTTGTTATTGACGAGGAGTACAAATTAAAGGCAAGGTAATAGTGAAAGTTGTGCCTTTTCCTTCTTGACTCTCGATCGCAAGTTGACCGCCGTGAAGTTCCACAGCCCTCTTCACAATTGCTAAACCGAGACCTGTTCCCGAAATAGTGCCGACATTTGGAGAGCGGTAAAAAGTTTCTAATATCCGCTCTCGATCGGCTTGGGGAATGCCGATGCCCTGGTCTTGAACTTGGAATACAGCTTCGTTGTTTTGACAGTTGAGATGCAAAGAAACTGGACTGCCTACGGGGGAATATTTGATGGCATTTGAGAGGACATTTCCCAAAATTTGCTGCAACAGTTTTTCATCCATTTGAGCCTCGCAGTTGCCACCTTCATATTGAAAGGCGATCGGGTGTTGGTTGCTGTCGTTGAGCTGCTGCTCTTCTACCAGTTGACGGCAAAATTTTTCGAGGTTTAAGGAAATCGGTTGAAACTGCAAGGTATTGGCTTCGATTTTGCCAATTACGAGGATATCTTCTAATAACTCTGTCATGCGTTTAATTGCTAATTGAATCCGCACAAAATGAGTAGATTTTTTATCTTGAGTCCACTGAGAACTGTAATCTTGCAGCAATCCAGCGGAAAATTGGATGGTTGTCAAAGGTGTGCGGAACTCGTGGGAAACCATTGTGACAAATTTAGCTCGCAGTTCTGAAAGTTCCTTTTCTCGTGCGAGGGCTTTGAGAATTTCCGCTTCTGCTCGTTTGCGATCGCTAATGTCACGGGCTTCCGCTATCAGCAGCAAAATTTTTCCTGTCTCATTTTTAACAGGTTTCAGTGAGAAATCAACTGTCATGATTTGACCACTTTTGCCTAACAAGTCGATTTCGCTGCGGAAAAACTCGCCGCGACTTGCTTTGCCGATCGCGCATTGCAATTGTTCGGAAACCTGTGGCGACTGGGCCCAAATCGCCATTTCCCAAATCGGGCGGCCCACAATACCCTCCGATCGCAATCCGGCAAAATCGAGGGCTGTCTCGTTGACTTCCAGCACAATTCCTTCGGGAGTCAGCAGCTTGGTTAGCTGAAACGACGAGTCAAAAATCGCCCGAAAGCGGCGCTCGCTTTCCCGCAGCATTTGAAATGTTTGAGAACGTTCGATCGCATAGCGGATCGTCCGCACTAATAATTGAGTAGTAATTTGACCTTTAACAATATAGTCTTGAGCTCCCAAGCGAACTGATTCGAGGGCGATCGCCTCATCATCCAAGCCTGTCATTACCACCATTGGCACATCAGGAGCAACTTCTCGCAGGCGAGTTAGCGTTTCCAAACCGCGGCTGTCGGGCAAAGAAAGGTCGAGCAAAACGACATCAAAGGGTTGTTTACACAGTTGTGCGCTCGCTTCATGCAGGAACTCAACAGACACCAGTTCCCACTCGACGCCGACAGATACTTCTAACAGTTCTGCAAGCAAATCAGCATCAGCAGGATTGTCTTCTACTAACAGAATCTTAATCCACATAGCTTAGACGTTTTTGACTATAAAAATTTTACTCTATCAATCTTAGGTTAAACTTTTTTCCTTTCCCTTACCATTTTCAACTTGAAAATTATTATTTGGGAACTGTCACCACCACCAGCCACCAATCCTCAATCCATCTCACCAGCTTAGCAACTTGACTAAAATCGATAGGCTCAGTGATGTAGCACCGGGCTGACAGGGCATAAGACTTGAGCATCTCTTGATCGGCTGCTGAGGTTGTCATTCGATTTTAGATTTTAGATTTTAGATTTTGGATTGACCCCACGGATAAATTGGGGGGCTTGAGGATTTTAGATTTTAGATTTTGGATTGATTCCACGGATAAATCACGTGGCGGGTACCATCAATAAATTTGCTTGTCATAATTACCACCGGAATCATTTTTAACTTAAGTGTTGAGTTGATTTATATCAATATTTTTAACCTTTTTTTTAGGCAAAATCAAGTTAAGCAGAATTAAATTAGACCGAGAAGGCGAAGCGAAAAGCCTGCTTTATTCAATAAACTCTTGCTTGTACCATATTTTCTACTATTTGCAACTTGTTAAAAATTGACTGGGCGCCAGCTTTTATAAACCCCATTCAGCCTCGCTGAGCAAATCATCCACCAGCAGAATTTCCATAGGTTAAAAATTTTTAGAGCATTCATAAGCAAAGCATCTGTTCGTTTAATTTAGAGGAAGTTTGACGACTGCCAGCCAGAATTCCTCAATTAACCTGACTACTTTAGTAAATTCAACGAAGTCTACAGGTTTTGTTATGTAACAGTTGGCGTGGAGGGAGTATGACTTAAAAATATCTTCGGGCGCTGCTGAAGTGCTGAGAATCACTACAGGAATTAATTTTAACTTTGGGTCAGTTTTAATTTCTTCTAGCACTTCAATACCGCTTTTTTTCGGCAGATGCAAATCGAGCAAAATCAAATCGGGACGAGGTACCCTGAGATAAGGTTCTTTTCGGCGCAAAAACTTGATTGCTTCGACTCCATCCTCCACAAAATGCAAGTTATTCAATATTTTACCCTGACTGAGGACTTCTATTGCCAAATCGGCATCGCTGGGAGAATCCTCAATCAGCAAAATCTCTATAGGTCTAACAGTGCTTCGATCGCTCATAACCGGCGTATCCCTTTGAGTATAAAAACAAAATTGAATTTTGAGGCTTCAGGTACTAATTATAGGAATAGTGAAGTAAAAAGTCGCTCCTTTTCCCTCCTGAGATTCCACCCAGATCCGACCGCCGTGGCGTTCAACAATGCGCTTGCACATCGCCAAACCTATGCCAGTACCGGAATATTGGCGGCGGGAGTGCAGGCGCGCAAAAATGATAAAAATGCGATCGGCATACTGCGGATCAATGCCAATGCCGTTATCGCGGACACTGAACACCCATTCGCTCTCTTGCCTACGGGCAGCGATATGAATCAACGGGATATCTTGGCGACAAAATTTGATGCTGTTGGCGACCAAATTTTGGAATAATTGCACCAGTTGAAATTCATCCGCCATCACGGTTGGCATCGCGTCGCAGGTGATTACAGCTTTTGTTTCGGCGATCGCAATTTGCAAATTGCACATAGTTTGCTTAACCACAGCGTTGCAGTCCGCCTGCTCAAACTCCTGACCCCTCGTTCCCAGGCGCGAATACGCCAACAAATCGTTAATTAACTGCTGCATTCTGGTGGCGCCATCGACAATATAATGAATATACTTATCTGCGCGATCGTCCAAATTTCCTTGATAGCGCTGGGCAAGCAATTGAGTGTAACTCGTAACGGCTCGGAGCGGTTCTTGCAAATCGTGGGAAGCCACATAAGCAAATTGTTCTAATTCCTCGTTGGAACGCTTCAAATCTTCTGTAAGTTGCAGCATTTGCTGCTCTGCTTCTTTGCGGCTTGTAATATTGTAAACCAAGGCGCAACAAGACAGCAGATTACCCTGGGAGTCCCTGACTGGACTGGTAGACATATCAGTCCAAATATCTTTGCCATCCTTGCTTTTGAATTTAAATTCGTGTTGTTCACGAATACCTTGTTTGCGTCGCTCGACATTATCAATAGCTTGTGGTTCTTCCGCTTGGTCCATGAAATCAAAAAGCGATCGCCCGAACATTTCTAATTCATTATACCCGAGCATTCGCGCCATTGCGTGGTTCACGTAAGTCGTGAGACCATTACTATCAATTACCCAAATGCCTTCTTCTGCCAATTCAACTATTTGTCTGTACTTGAATTCACTTTCCTGCAAAGCTGTTTCAGTTAGTTTGCGCTCGGTGATATCTTTCATAAAACAGTGGTTGCCGTTAAATATTCCTTGTTCGTCCCAAGCTTTTACCATTGTTACTTGCTTGTAAAAAAACGAGCCATTTTTGCGGACCCCTCTAGCTTCTACTTCTACTTTGCCAGAAATGACCATTTCCTGATAAGCTGAGAGCATCATCTCAACATCGCCCGGATGTACGGTGAGCTGCCATTCCATGCCAAGCATTTGTTCCGGTTCGTAACCGCATTTATGAGCGTAAGCTCGGTTAACCTTCACGTAGCGTCCCTCAATATCCAGCCGCGAAATGCCTTCCACCGCATTTTGCATGGCATTAGTGAGGTCGCGCAGCTCTTTTTCAGCTTGTTTGCGATCGCTAATATCCTGACCGATACCCAAAAAACCGTTAATATTTCCGCTACTATCAAATAAGGCAGTCACCGACAACAGTACCGGAAACCGCGAACCATCTTTGCGAATGTAAGTCCATTCATTTTCGTCAGCGATTTCCCGGCACGGCAAAGCAAAAAATACTTCAATTCCCGGCTCTATTTTCACTCCCAATTCATGAGAAAGAACTTCAGCTCTTTTAGCTATCTCCAGAGGATCGTGAATTATTGCTAGCGTGACTTTTCCCACCACTTCTTCTAGCGAATAACCTAAAAGTTTCTCTGCCGCCCGATTAAATGTTTTAATTGTACCGTCGGGTTCTGTAGAAATAATTGTGTAGTTAGCGCTATTAAGAATTGCATTTTGCAGTTGCGTCAATTCCAACAAAGTAAGAGCAATTTTTTCGCGGTAAGCTATTTCTTTTTGCAATTGGTGGTTAGAAATTTCGATTTGAGCAGTGCGCTCAGCAACTCGATGCTCCAGAGTTTCATTGAGCCGTCGATTTTCCTCTTCTACCTGCTTGCGTTCTGTAATATCAGTAATAGTACACACATAACTTTTAACATCCCCATTTTCTCCGATTTGACCGACAGATTGACCGAATACCCAACTGATTTGAGGGTGATTAATACCTTGAAAGCGGTACTCAGATTTAAAGGGCAATTTCTCCTGCGCGGCGCTATACCATTCAGAAAAAACCCGATCGCGGTCGTCTGGATGAATGCCTTGCAACCACCCTTTGCCCAAAGCTTCATCGCAGCTAATTCCCGAAATTTGACACCAGCGCTCGTTGACATACAAGCAGTCTCCTCCAGCATCTGTATAAAATATTCCTACCGGCGAAGCTTCTGTTAAAGTTTGATAGCGAGCTTCCGTTTCTCGGCGTTCTATTATTTCTTTTTGCAGTATTGAATCGATCATCCCTAATTGAGTTGGACTCAGGAGAGTTAATGCTTGGGGAACGAAAGGAATTAATGCAAAAGCGGTGTAACCAGAAATGGCGGCGGTAATAATTTTTAGAATGCCATAAACCCAATAAACAGGATGCCAAAGCGTCCAAACTTCCATGATATGAGTAGTGCCGCCGGAGATAATAAAGGCTGCAAACAGCCAAAAGATATTGCGAAAGGGCAAGTCTTTTCGCTGAAATATAAAATAATAAATTAGCGAGAAAGGTATTGAATAGTAAGCCAGGGCAATGATAGAGTCTGACACTATGTGGAGCGCGACTAGCTCTGGCTGCCAAAGGTAACAGTAGCCTTGAGGAATATAATTCCCGGTGAATAACAACTGATTTAAAAAATTCCACATCATAAACGGAATGGGAAATGGGAAGGGAGTAATTTAACGCAATAACTTATCACTTATCTTAACTCTCTGAAATATACAGTTCTGGAGGCACGGGAGGCTAAAAACCCGGTTTCTTCATAAAGACCTCGTTGCCAAACGGAATATTGTTGTAGAAACTGGTTTTTCTTCCGTAAGTCTTAATATAGCAATTCTCAATGATTCGCGAGCTGTAGCGAGCTCTAGGTTGGGTATAACTTATATGTTGCACCATTCTCAATCCTTTTATGAACAGGCAAGATGCCTGTTCCACAAGAGATGAATTTTCTTGTGGAACAGGCATCTTGCCTGTTCCTGACAATGGTGCAAGATGTGAGGTATGACGAAGTGAAACCCTATATAGCAATCCTAAATGATTCAGATAAATTTGTAGGGGTAGTGCTACCCCTACTCCCCGTGCCTACCCCTTATATATCGGGCAACCACGGGGGGTTTGCCCCTACAATAATTATGCAAAGGATTTAGGATTGCTATATAGCAATCCTAAATCCTTTGTGAATTTCTTACTCCCTCCCCTTGCTAAGGGGAGGGTTGGGGTGGGGTAAAAAATTTACGACTCCCCCAAGGATTGCTATATGCCGATTTGAGATTTTAGGATTTTAGCTTTTCCTTCCTTCTTCCTTATCTTCTAAATAACTAAAGCCTTCTTCCATCCATCCGTTACATCCGTTACATCCGAAGAAAGCGAATCCGTTGCCGAACTTCTTCCTTCTGCTATAAAAAATGGGGCGAGCTCGAAGCCCGCCCCACCAAAAATTATGCTGCTATTAACCCAACAGCGCCTGAGCCTTAGCTACCACATTATCAACGGTGTAGCCAAACTTTTCTAAAGCAACGGGGCCCGGTGCAGAAGCGCCGAATCTGTCGATGCTGATGCTATCGCCTTCGGAACCCAAATAACGTCCCCAGCCGAAGCTAACAGCCGCTTCAACTGCCAACCGCTTGGTAACAGCTTTCGGCAGTACAGATTCGCGGTAAGCGGCATCTTGTAAGTCAAACAATTCCCAGCAAGGCATCGAAACTACGCGCACTTTATTGCCTGCAGCGCGCAATTTTTCAGCGGCATCAACGCAGAGGTAGGTTTCGCCACCGGTGCCGATTAAAATGATGTCGGGAGTGCCGCCGTCGTCGGACAAAATGTAAGCGCCTTTGGCTGTTCCTTCGATCGAGCTTCCAGCCAAGTTGGGCAAGTTTTGGCGCGACAAAGCCATTAAAGTTGGGCGAGTGCGGCTTTCAACTGCCACTTTGTAAGCGCCGGATGTTTCATTACCATCCGCAGGGCGCATTACCAACAAATCGGGAATTACTCGCAGAGAAGCGATGGTTTCCACGGGTTGGTGAGTGGGGCCGTCTTCGCCCAAGGCTACGGAGTCGTGAGTCATTACATAAATAACTCCAGCTTCCGATAGTGCAGAGAGGCGAATTGCTCCCCGCATATAGTCAGCAAATACCAAAAAAGTAGCGCAGTAAGGAATTAAACCGCCGTGCAGAAGCATACCGTTGGCGATCGCACCCATGCCGTGTTCCCGCACACCAAAGCGCAGGTTACGTCCTTCGTATTGACCTTTTTGGAAGTCTTTTTCACCCTTGAGCAAAGTCATGTTAGAAGATGCCAAGTCAGCGGAACCGCCGATTAATTCAGGTAGAACACCTGCCAAAGCATTCAAACATTTTCCAGAATGATTCCGAGTCGAATCTGCCTTATCTTCCGGCTTGTATGTCGGCAAAACTTTATCCCAACCTTCAGGAAGTTTGCCAGCAACCGTGCGCTCATATTCGGCAGCTTCTGCAGGATATGCTGCTTTATAAGCATCAAAAGCTTTCTGCCATTCTTGCTCAGATTGAGCACCGCGATCGACTGCTTTGCGGAAGTGTGACAAAGCATCATCAGGAATCTCAAACGGTGCGTGTTCCCACTTCAAGAAATCACGAGTTGCTTGCACTTCATCGCTACCCAAAGCAGCGCCGTGAGCACTGTAAGAATTGCGCTTGTTTGGAGAACCGTAACCAATGATGGTACGGACTTTAATCATGGACGGTTTGTCCGTGACTTTTTTGGCTTCTTCAATAGCTTTGTGAACTGCTTCTAGGTTAGTATCTTCGTCTAGAGCGGTATTGTCTACTGTAATAACGTGCCAATTGTAAGCTTCAAAACGCTTGCCCACATCTTCAGTAAAGGCCAAGCTTGTGTCGCCTTCAATAGAAATGTGATTGTCATCGTACAGGGCAATTAATTTGCCGAGTCCGAGGTGTCCGGCCAAAGAACAAGCTTCGCCAGAAACGCCTTCCATGTGGCAGCCGTCACCCATGATGACATAGGTGTAGTGGTCAACAATGGTGTGGTCGGGCTTGTTAAACTTAGCAGCGAGGTGAGCTTCTGCCATTGCCAAACCGACGGCATTAGCAATTCCTTGTCCGAGGGGGCCTGTGGTAACTTCTACGCCTTCGGTGACGAAGTTTTCGGGGTGTCCGGGGGTTTTGGATTCCCACTGACGAAATTGCTTGATGTCGTCGAGGGTGACGCTATCGTAGCCGGTCAAGTACATGAGGGCGTACTGTAGCATACAGCCGTGGCCGGCGGAGAGGACGAAGCGATCGCGATTAAACCACTTGGGGTTTTTGGGGTTGAACCGCATGAACCGATCCCACAGCACAAAAGCCATAGGGGCAGCGCCCATCGGCAGTCCCGGGTGTCCTGATTTTGCTTTTTCTACCGCATCGATGGCCAAAAAGCGGATAGAGTTGATGCAGAGTTCTTCGAGTGATTGGGTTGCAACAGCCATAATTCTGGTTTTTATACGTTAAGAGAGAGTGTGTGTGGTCGATTCTGACAGAGGTGCGATGAGCCGAGTTCGATCGCTCGCGTTTCTGCTGTTCAGTTTCTATGGAACTGCCGTGAGGCTGCACTACATATCATCTCACCTGTTGCGATCGACAGACAACTTAATTTTTTAATGTTTCGGTCGCTTTGTGCAGTTGATTGTAAATTTTTATCGGAGATATTTCTGGGCCGAGTGCGGCTATGTGCGATCGGGCTACGAGAGGATGTAACTTATTTATTTGGCAAATTGCCTCTCAAAGCCGCCCAGTTATGATAGAGTTTGGTGTTTCTGACATCTTGCAGCTTTGTCACGAACAGGCAAGATGCCTGTTCCACAAAGAGTGAATTTTCTTGTAGGGCGTTGCTTTGAGCAACGCCCGATCGCACGATCGCCAGAATAGTGCAAGATGTCAGATATTTGTAATTTTAATCAGGCAATAACTAATGACTCTCAGTGAAGCCGAAGTCCGCAGTCAAAAAGTAGACGAACTGCGATCGCAAGGCATAGAACCGTATCCCAGTGAATCCTACGCGCGATCGCACACAGCCAAGCTTGTTCGCGAAATATTTAGTCAGCCGGGAAAAGAACTCGAAAACGGACAAAGTGACCCCGAAGAAATTTCCCTGCGATTAGCAGGCCGCATCACTTCCAAGCGAGACAGCGGCAAAATTGGTTTCATCGATTTAAAAGACGCCACAGACAAAATTCAACTCAAAATCGAGAAAGCAATCGTCACCGGCGAAGTTGGTTTGAGCTTTGAACAAATTAAAAAATTGCTCGATGTCGGCGATTTTGTCGGCGTCGAAGGTATCGGCTGCCGCACCCCCAGGGGAGAACTTTCTATTTTAGTGAGGGAATTAAAGCTTCTATCAAAAGCTACCATTCAATTTCCCGATTCTTATTATGGAATTAACGACCCCGAAGTTTGCCGCCGTCACCGCGAAATGGATTTGGCAAGCAACCAAGATGCGCTCAACCGTTTTATGCTTCGCAGCCGCATCGTTCAAAGCATCCGTTCCTATCTCTGGCAAGCCAATTTTTACGAAATAGAAACGCCAACACTGCAAGCTATTTACGGCGGTGCTGCTGCTAAGCCCTTCATTACTCACCACAATGCTTTAGAGGTAGATTTGTATTTGCGAGTGGCTCCCGAATTATTCTTAAAAAGAGCAATTTGCGGCGGTTTCGAGCGAGTATTTGAACTAGGGAAAGCATTTAGAAATGAGGGAATTGACAGCACCCACAATCCAGAGTTTACCTCTTTGGAAGTTTACCAAGCTTATGCTGATGTTTTCGACATTTTAGGAGTTGTCGAAGACGTGATGTGTTTCGCGGCAGCGGCGGTATTTGGGGATGTCAAACAAATTGAAAATCAGGGGGAAACGATTAGTTTAGAACGCAAGTTCGACTACAGCGAAAAGTATCCCGGTTTCAGCGGCAAACACTGGCAAGTGAAAACGATGGTAGAAGCTGTCAGAGACGAGTTTGGGCTGGATTTTGACAGTTTGGACTTGGAAAGTGCGATCGACTCTGCAACCAAGTTAGAATTGCACCTGTCTAAGTTAGAACAACAGAGTTTAGGCTACGTGCTCTATGCAGTTTTTGACAAATTAGTTGTTCCCAAACTCATTCAACCTACATTCATCATCGACTACCCTGTTGAAGTCAGTCCCTTAGCAAAAGGACATCGCAGCAAGCCGGGATTTGTAGAACGTTTCGAGCTGTTTATCAACGGTACAGAATACTCGAACGGATTTTCAGAATTGAACGATCCGAAAGAGCAAAGAAAGCGGTTTGAGGAACAGTTGGCGCAGAAAAATGCCGGCGATGACGAAGCGCATCCAATGGATGAAGATTTTATCCAAGCGCTATCTTTGGGAATGCCTAATTGTGCGGGAATGGGTATCGGCGTAGACAGATTGGTGATGCTTTTAACTAATACTCAAAGCATCCGAGATGCCGTCATGTTTCCCACAATGCGGCCGATCAAAGATTGATTGGAGTAGGTTTTTTGCAGATGTCTAATAAGTACATGGGGATTTTTTAACCGCAGATATCAGCGGATTAACACAGATAAACGCAGATGGAATTTCATCTGCGTTTATCTGCGTTTACCTGCGGTTAAAACAACATTTTTAAGATCACCGCATAAACGAACCGACAACACCGTTCATATCTTCAGCCAAAGGATTTCCCAAAGCCTTAAACTTCCACTCGCCGCCTTCTCGATAAACTTCTCCCATCAACATATTTAATTTTCCTTCATAAGATGGGTCATTTGACAAGCGATAGCGAGCTATTTCTTTCCCGGCGGCATCTACAGCCCTCACGAAAGCATTTTGTACCAGGCCGAAATGCTGTTTTCTCTCTTTTCCATCGTAAATATTTACGCCCAAAATAATTTTGTTATATTCGGCTGGCAAAGAACTCAGTTTCACCACTATTTGTTCGTCGTCTCCGTCTCCAGCCCCCGTGAGATTGTCGCCTGAGTGAACAACTGTTTTGTCCTTTGACTCCAAATGAGAGTAATAAATTACATCCTCTTTGTAGTTCTTTATTTTGCCATTTTCTCCCAGCAGCATAGCGTAGGAATCTAAATCAAAATTGGCACCGCTGCTTCGACCGAAAAGACCTTTTTTAGCTTGGGCAACATCCCAGCCCAAACCCATTGTCAATCTGGATAAGTCGTATTCGCTTTTGCTGAGAACGATCGATTGCCCTTTTGTCAAGTTGATAGCCATAGTTTTGAGATTTTGTAAGGTTTATGGTGAAGTTGAATGATTGCCCTAAGCTAGCATTTTGTTTGGCTGCAAAAGCTGTTTCTAGGGTAAGAGATTTTTGATTCGTGCTGATTTTACCCAATGTGGATATTCGGCTGTCAACAAATCGTATAATTCCTCATCGGCAATATGTTCTGGGTCTTCTAAACTGAAGAAATCGGCGTTGTCTAGGTAGCGATCGCCCATTTCGTCAAGCTGTTCTAAAAAGCTAAAATCGCTCGCTACGGCTCTTGCTAACCACCCGCGAGCTCCCTTACTTTTGACATCTTTCTGCGACTTGCCGATCGCCATAAACTGCCAAAATATCGGCTCGTAAGACGACCATTGTAGCTGCTGCTTGGTTTCCGATTCGTCAGCAGTGGCTCCATCCGTGACAAACATCACGTATACAGGTCGATCGGCTTTAATAGCTGCGTAGCGCCTGCTACCGCGAGCGTCAGGAAAATAGAAATTTCTAATTTCTTTCATTACTTTACCGTAGTAAGTACCTCCTTCTAAAGGATACGGTTGCAGTATATTGTGGATGAAGTTTGAGAAATTGTCGATCGACATTTCACCGGGATTGTGGGGGTTGACTCCAAACAGAAATATGTCGATTGATCCGTTGTCATCCAACCGACACCCCAAAGCCAAAATCTTCTCTGCCAAACGCTGAATTTTTCCTGAACGGTATAGGGAAGACATAGAAGCAGAAATATCGAGGCAAAGCGCTACTTGAGCATTGTGATTTGTGAGATTTGCTTTCTTGAGCGAGATATCGGCTTTCTTCGCGAGATTAAAAATGTGCGGCGCTTTCTCCTCAAGCTTTTTGTCTAACGCTATAGCTTTCTGACTTTTGTGGCTATCTTCAATAACTGGTAATTTAGGCAATTCTACTGTACGTTGTGCTGGTTTTTCTTGCTGTTGAATCTCAGAATGATACTTATCAACAAAACTCTGCAACCCTGCTTTATATCCTTGCCCTACGGCCTGAAATCTCCAAGCTGCATCTTTTTTATACAACCGTCCAAACTCGACTGCTGTTTCTTCAGAAAAAGCTTCGGTTAAATCATACCGCGCTAGTTCGCTGCCTGTTTGGCGATCGTACAATCGGATAAAAGCATTTCTGATTTGGCTGAAATTTTGATGTTTAGCTTGTGCGTCGTGAATCGTGACCACAAAAACCATTTCTTCAACAGCAGCCGTTACTTTTTCCAAGTCTACATCAATTGTCTCGTCATCCCCTTGAGTTTGACCAGTTTGATTATCTCCCGAATGGGTGATCGCTCCGTCCGGCGACTGCGAGTTATTGTAAAATACAAAGTATCTTTCATCGGGAATCTTGCCGTCCGCACCTAATGCAAAAACAGAGGCATCGATATCGCAGCTTTGCGGGTTTGAGTTCGGTAAGTTTAGTTCAGTTGCTATTTCCCACCCCAGGGCGATCGCAACTTTTGTTAAACTTGGAGATGTTTTAGAAAGATTAAATCTTTCGCCCTTCTTTAATTGAATTCCCATCTGGTTTATCACCTCATGAGTCTGATTGCTTAAAATCGAGGGAAACATTCCTGCTTCCGAATTTCCCCTCGATTTATTTAGCTGGGAGCGATCGCCTTTTTATGCGGCATACTTATCTACAAAGCTTTGCAAGCCGGAATTGTAGCCTTCTCCTACAGCTTGAAACCTCCACTCGCCGTCTTTCTTGTAAAGTCTGCCAAACTCTACCGCTGTCTCCCGAGAAAAATCCTCGTCTAAATCGTACTTCATTACCTCTGTGTTAGTAGTAGTGTCGTAAATCCTGATAAAAGCATTCCGCACTTGACCGAAGTTTTGCCTTCTCGATTCTGCTTCGTGGATAGTTACCACAAACACAATTTCTTGCACCGCCGGATCGACTTTGCTTAAATCGACTGTAACGGTTTCATCATCGCCAAATCCTTCTCCAGTTCTGCTATCTCCCAGATGTATTACAGAAGTGTCCGGCGACTCCTTGTTGTTGTAGAAAACAAAGTATTTTTCGCCGGGAATTTTGCCCGTAGCCCCCAACATAAACACGGAAGCATCTAAGTCAAACGCTGTGCCGGTATCTGTAGCATTGGTATCCCATCCCAAACCAATCCCGGCATTTTTTAGCCCCGGTGCTTCTTTAGAGAGATTGATTCTCCCGCCTTTTTCCAAATTGATAGACATTCGCCCTCCTATTCACAACATCACTGGTGTTACTACTAGCAATTATATCAAGTGTTATAGTAAGTTGACGATTTGCTTTTGGTACTCGTCCTCTGTGATTAGTTCGTGGGTATTTTCCACTCTGTCTAAAAACACGATTCCATCTAAATGGTCGTGTTCGTGTTGAAAAATTCGGGCCACAAAGTCTGTCAATTCTTGTCGGTGGAGTTTGCCGTCTCTACTGGTGTATTCTATCTCGATCGCCCTACTTCTCGGCACCAACCCTCGAATCCCCGGAATGCTCAAACAGCCTTCCCAGTCTTTGACTGTCTCTGTTGATGCAGCCACAATCCGGGGATTAATCATCGCTGTGGGTTCCATGTGGGGTGCTTGGGGATACCGTAAATTGGGACGGGATGCGACGATGAACAGACGATCGGACTGAGCCGCTTGAGGGGCAGCAATCCCCACTCCGTTTGCCTGCTGTACTGTACAGATTAAGCTGTCAATCAACTCTTGAATGCGATCGTCCTTAATATTCTCGACAACTTGAGACTGGCGGCGCAGTACGGGATTTCCTAATTGAGAAATTTGTAATATTTCTGCCATAGCTATTGGTTAGTCGTTATTGGTTAGTCGTTAACTACTGACAAATTATTATTTTCTTCTTCCTTCTGATGTTCTTCTTGACCTCCGTTACATCCGTTACATCCCGTACATTGCTCGTTGCCGAACTTCCTTCTTATCCAACTTTTTGAACCGGCAAACTCCCCGGTTTAACACTCAAATTAACTATTTGCCCGTTGCGGTTAATTTCCATTTGCAACAGCCCGCCAACCTTAGCATTTTGCACGAACTCCTGAACAGCTTCCGACTGAATAATCGGCTGATTGTTAATCTTTTGAATCACATCTCCAGCCCGCAAACCTGATGCTGCTGCGGGAGAATTAGGAACAACGCTAACAATAGCCACACCCCGATCAACTGCAACTCGCAGACTGCTGGTAGCATTGCTGTTAATTTGCTCCTTAACATCGGGAGTCAGCGTCGCCATTTCAATACCCAAATAAGCGTGTTCGACTTTCCCCGTCGAAATCAGTTCCTTCGCCACCTGTTGCGCCGCCTGAATGGGAATCGCAAACCCCAATCCTTGAGCGCCTTGAATAATCGCCGTATTCATGCCAATAACTTGTCCCGAAGCATTCAGCAGCGGGCCGCCGGAATTCCCCGGATTAATTGCAGCGTCTGTTTGAATAAAACCGATCCGCTTGTCGGGTACGCCCACCTCTGAGCTCGATCGCCCCGTAGCGCTAATAATTCCCGCAGTTACGGAATTGTCCAAACCCAAAGGATTGCCGATCGCGATCGCCCATTCCCCAGGCAACAGCTTATCCGAATTGCCGATCGCCACCACAGGCACATTATTGGCTTCAATCTTCACCACAGCCACATCCGTCACCTTATCCGCCCCCAACACCCGCCCCTGAAAGCTGCGGCCGTCCTTGAGAGTTACATTTACGGTATCGGCTCCCTCTACAACGTGAGCGTTAGTGAGAATCAAGCCGTCAGCACCGATGACAAAACCCGAACCAGTGCCCCGTTCGATCCCGCCCCGGCCGCCCGAATTCGGTTCTATGCCAAAAAAATCTTCCGGCGACAGCCCTCTATTTCCCGGTTTCACCCGGCGCGAAGCATCGATCCGAACCACTGCCGGGCCAACTTTTGCCACCGCAGCCACAATAAAATTCACATTAGCCGCGTCGCCCGCCAACGAAGCCGGCGGCAAGACTTTGCTAGCTTGATCCTTTGTATTACGAGGCAGTTGCAATTTGGGTTCCAGCGCCCTTTGTCGCGAATCGCCAGAATTTGCACCAAATTGAGAAACCGTCAGACGATCGCCCAACATGGCGGCCCCGGCTCCCGTTACCAGCAGCAATATGTAAATTGCCGGTTGCTTCCAAAATTTGCCAGTAGAACTCTTCATGGCCATGTTTTAAGGCTTTCCTGCCAAATCTAAATATTTGCTGAACAGCTCCCCGATACCTGGTTTGGGCTGCAGAGCCGCAAAATTTTCGGCGATGGCGTCCCGCCCCGCAAGCTACCGCAGACTCCCTTAAACTTTAGCATCTGACGACTAAACTCTCTAGAGTAGAATTAATATCTTGAATGCCGATCGGCAGAGGTGAGCAGTGGACATTCCCCTCGAAAGTCTGTGGAATCAGATACTTGAACGTCTCCAGGTACAACTGAGCAGACCTAGCTTTGAGACGTGGATCAAAACTGCTAGGGCCGAACAACTCGAAAATAACTGTTTGATCGTCAGCGCCCCCAACCCCTTTGCTCGCAATTGGTTGCAAAAATATTACAGAGAAATCCTTGCCGATGCAGTCGCAGAAATTCTGGGCTATCCCGTAGACATTTACTTGACAATTGCCGGGGGAAACGAAACAGGCGGCAGCAGCGACTCGGCCATAATTTGGCCCTCCCCCATCGCGGATGTCCCGGAAAGCCACTCGCTTCACCCCCCCAAACCCGCCAATTTAAACCCCAAATACCTATTTTCCCGCTTTGTCGTCGGTTCTAACAACCGCATGGCCCACGCAGCCTCCCTCGCCGTAGCCGAGTCTCCGGGCCGAGAATTCAATCCCCTATTTTTGTGCGGTGGCGTCGGTTTGGGCAAAACTCATTTAATGCAGGCGATCGGTCATTATCGCTTGGAAATTGACCCCAACGCCAAGATTTTTTACGTTTCTACTGAGAAATTTACTAACGATTTAATCGCCGCCATTCGCAAAGACAGTATGCAAACTTTCCGCGACCATTATCGGGCAGCCGATGTTTTATTAATAGATGACATCCAATTTATTGAAGGGAAAGAATACACTCAAGAAGAATTTTTTCACACTTTTAATACTTTGCACGAAGCCGGGAATCAAGTAGTTTTAGCTTCCGATCGCCCGCCGCAGCAAATCCCCCGCCTGCAAGAGCGTTTGTGTTCCCGATTTTCCATGGGATTAATTGCCGACATTCAATTGCCCGACTTGGAAACTAGGATGGCAATTTTGCAGAAAAAAGCCGAGTATGAAAATATGCGGTTGCCGCGAGATGTGATTGAATACATTGCTTCTAGTTACACTTCCAACGTTCGGGAATTAGAAGGTGCTTTGATTCGGGCGGTAGCATATCTTTCAATTACCGGTTTGCCGATGACTGTGGAAAATATCGCCCCGGTTTTGAATCCGCAAACTGAAAGTGTAGAGGCAACGCCAGATGCAGTAATTGCAGTTGTGGCTGAGGAGTTTGATGTTTCTGTTGAAGATTTGAAAGGTATTTCCCGCAGGCGAGAAATTAGTCTCGCACGTCAAATAGGGATGTATTTAATTCGGCAGCATACTGGTTTGAGTTTGCCGAAAGTTGGAGAAGTGTTCGGTGGCAAAGATCACACGACTGTGCTTTACAGTTGCGACAAAATTGCTCAGTTGCGGAATACTGACCCGAATTTGGCCCAAACTTTGCGTCAGTTGAGCGATCGAATTAACGCTGTCAGCCGCAAAACTTGAGAAGAAGTCAGTTGTCAGTTGTCAGTTGTCGGTTGACAGTTGTCAGTTGTCAGTTGTCATCACTCAACGCCGTCAACAGTCAACAGTCAACAGTCAACAATTCCCATTCCCAATTCCCAATGCCCCATAATAGACAATCTTGCCTGTGGAAAAACCTGTGGAAAAGTTCCCCTCCGTTTGTGGAAAACTTTACTCGATCGCCCAAAACAGTTTTTGCACAAAAATAAGCGGGCGATCGACCGCAACAGCTTTTCCACAAGTTTTCCACAGGGATTTATTACCTAGAGGTTATGCCCAGCCAGCAGTTAGCTTTTTTTTCCACAGTTTCCACAGGGCGATCGATACAAAAATAATTCAATAAATTAAAAAAAACTGGTGATCCCTACACACCCTACACACATAGTTCGCGACGCGGGCTGACCTCAGAAACCCGGTTTCTACGAAGATTTCTCGTTTTTACAGGCAAAATTTTGCGTAGAAACCGGCAATAAGCGCCCCATACTTAACCCCTACACACAGAAAAACCGACCCGCCGGCTTTCTGTGATACGATTTGTTTCTGTTTCAAATCCGGTTAATTAACCTTCCTACCATGAAATTGGTTTGCACCCAAAGTGACCTCAACGCCAACCTCTCGTTGGTAAGTCGGGCCGTTCCCTCCCGCCCGACACATCCGGTACTCGCCAACGTGCTCTTAGTAGCGGATGAGGAAAATCAGCGGGTTAGCTTGACAGCTTTCGATCTCAGTTTGGGCATTCGCACCAGCTTCGCAGCAGAAGTAACAGGCGGCGGCAGTTTTACCATACCCGCTAAATTACTCAACGATATTGTTTCGAGACTCCCAGATGGAGAGATTACTTTAGAAGACGAAGCGGGGGACACCGTAGCATATCTCACTTGCAGTTCTGGCAGCTACCAAGTTAGAGGCATGGGCCCGGAAGAATTCCCAGAATTGCCTGCAATAGAAGGCGGAACAATCCTCAAATTGCCACCGGAAGCCTTGATAGAAGGACTCAAAGGAACTTTATTTGCTACTAGCCCCGACGAGGCAAAACAGGTACTTGCAGGCGTGCATTTAAAGGTATTGCAAGATTGCCTGGAATTTGCAGCTACAGACGGTCACAGATTGGCAGTAGTTCAAACTGCCAATGAAAAACCTGAAGGCGAAGAAACCCAAGAAGAATTTGAGGTGACAGTCCCCGCTAAAGCATTGCGCGAAGTAGAAAGAATGCTGGTGATGCGGCAGTGGACTGAACCTGTCACCCTGCATTTTGAACACGGTCAAGTAGTGTTTGAATGGGCAGATCAGCGGCTGACCACCCGCACCTTGGAAGGGCAATATCCCGCATATCGGCAGTTGATTCCGCCGTCTTTTGAGCGGCAAATTACCTTAGAAAGGCGATCGTTCTTAGCAGCAGTAGAAAGAATTGCCGTTTTTGCAGACCAAAAAAACAATATTCTCAAATGCAGCATCGACGAGGAGAATCAGGAAATTACTTTGTCTGTAGATGCTAAAGATGTCGGCTGTGGCAAAGAGTCAATGCCCGCACAGATTTCGGGAGATAGCATAGATATTGCTTTCAACGTGAAATACTTAATTGACATTTTGAAAACTGCTCAATCCCCAGAAATTCAACTGCAATTAAACGGTGCTTTAGCCCCCGTAATTTTCCAGCCTTTAGGCGGAGTTAATGCTACATTCTTGGTAATGCCTGTTCAGCTAAGAGCTTAAAAAGAGTCATTAGTCATTAGTCAGTAGTCATTAGTCATCAATCAACTGTCAACAATCACAGATGGCAACCGAAATTGAGCTAATTCATCTGCGTTAATCGGTGTTTATCTGCCCTCATCTGCGGTCAACAAAAGAGATTTTTTCGGATCGCAGATGACAAGGGTTGACGCTGATTCACGCAGATAAAGAGAAGAGAGATTTGATATGAGTTATTGCTTCAAATCAATGGCAACAAAATTTCAAATTCAGTACCTGTACCGGGCGTAGAATGCAAATTTAACTTACCTTTATGCTTTTCCGTAACAATTTGATGGGTAATTGCCAACCCCAAACCGGTACCTTTCCCGGCCGGTTTAGTGGTGAAAAATGTCTCAAAAATCCGCC
This sequence comes from Microcoleus sp. POL10_C6, assembly GCF_036701585.1. Lineage (NCBI taxonomy): Bacteria > Bacillati > Cyanobacteriota > Cyanophyceae > Oscillatoriales > Microcoleaceae > Microcoleus > Microcoleus sp. POL10_C6. Next base: position 72,656 of record NZ_JAUBRB010000027.1, read on the forward strand.
GCTGAATTTCTGGCGGAATTCCCGGCCCGTTATCAGCTATTCGGATGGCTATCCAAGCGTTATTTTGATTTTTTTCCGCTGCTTCTGGGCAGAAGTCGCCGTTTTGGCTGGCGGATGATAGCTGTTTGGCAATTTGTCGATCGCCCCTCACATAATTTTGAATTAATTCCGAATTCACGCAGTCGCCGTCAGAACTGTCTATTACCTCGGTTTCAATAGTAATTGCAGGCATAAAACCCTTTTCTTCTTTTACCTCTTCCAAAGCGTCGATCGCATTGTTGATGATATTCATAAATACCTGGCTCAACTGACCAGAGTAACACTTGACCAAAGGCAAATCACCATAGTTTTTAACTACCTTAAATCCGTACTTCAGACGATTTTTCATAATTAGCAGCGTACTGTCAATACATTCGTGGATGTTAGCTTGCTTCAAGTGGGTTTCGTCCATGTGAGAAAAGGTGTGCAGGCTGGTGACGAGTTCGGTCAGCCTCTGCGATGAAACTTTCATACTTTTGAGAATTTCCACCCAATCTTCTTGTAAAAAATCAAATTCTATGTGTTTTTTGAGTTCGCTAATTTTTTCGCTGTCACCCACAATGTCTTCGTAAGCAGACAGCAAATCCATGATGTCTTTCGAGTAGTTGGACAAAAAGCCGAGATTTCCGCTGATGCAGGTGACGGGATTTCTAATTTCGTGGGCGACTCCAGCTACCATCTGCCCCAAACTCGCTAGTTTTTCGGTTTGAATTAGTTGAGATTGAGTTTGCTGCCTCAGCAATTTGGTCGCTAGTTCGTGAATGTTGGATTGGGCTACTAACAGTTCATGTACATCTAGCAAACTATAAGTTTGAGGCGACACTTGAACCACAATCGGTTCATAAAGCAGTTCTTTCGATCGCAACAGCGACTTCCTGGCTGCATCCACGATTAAAGTATTGCTGGAAAAAATTAAACTCTCAGTTTCGGCAAAGCGGTACAAAGCCCTCACAGGTCGCTTTAAAAATAATTCTCGCCCAAAAGGACGGCTGATAAATTCTAAAAATCTCCGCCGGGAAATCATACCGGCAAATTCACCATGATGGGTGACAATGACTCCCGGTAACAGCGGATTAGCTTCTAACATCTGAGAAATTCGCATTCCCCAATCCGTAGCTTCTACCTGAAAATCGTAAAGCGACAATTGTTGGAGAGTAGAGTCTAAACAAAGTTCTCCTAGGTCAGCCTCGGAGATGGGTTGGACGGGTCTTTCTACGCAGGAGGTATTCAACATAAATTTATCAGCACGCTTTTTTGGGTTCTATTTGCCAGCAGACATTCAGCTACCAAAGCTCAGCAGGTGAGTTGCTGAGTGTTTTGACCGGCATCCCCCTGGCAAACTGCATTTTAAATTACACAAAAAACTGACTGTAGCAAGGAAAATTTTACCACTTAAAGTATTAGGCAAGATTGAGGATCACCGAGATAAATGCGCCCTGGTAATTATACCTGACTTTATTTTATACTGACTTGAGCGGTATTAACGCTTGTTTCGACTATTTAACTATTCATTAATCTTAATTAATCGTCTTAACCTTTTGTTAATAAATTATTAGGCTGAGAAATATAATTGATTGATAATAGAAGAAAATGGGAATTGCCCGATCGCCCACGCCATGCACACGTCAGCAGACAAGTTAAAAGCCCAAATTGGAGCGATCGCGTCCCTGAGTTTTAGCTCCCTAATGCCGATGGCGTCGGGCCATCGCCCCTGCTAGGGCATTTGAGGCGATTTCATCCCATCTCCCCGATCCGGTACTTGCAACCCCCCGTAACGCTCAGCCAGCGACACACCTGCCAGTGCGTCCCCTATAGGTTTGTAGTGAAAACTAAAGTCATCGCTACAAACCAATTTTGTAGCGATCGTTATATAAAACAGTTAGCCTCGCCCGCAATCTGTAAAATCTGCCTTGGCATATGTTCTAAAATCAATTATTCTTAACCGAAATATCCATCAAATCCGCGACGGTTGGCATAGTCAATTATTGATTGGCTGTACGAGGCGGATATGAATAAAAATCCAGCCAAATTCCAACAGTTTTAACCAGTCGAAATCATTCCATGTCTTAGCATTGATTAAATGAGAAGGTCTACAAATCCTAGCAAAAAAAAGACCAAAAACAATTAACTCGATCTTAACTTAGTGCTAGGCTTTGGTATGATCTACAAGGAGTTCCACCAAAGACGTATAGCTAAATAGCAATCTACCAGTAGGTGATCGATGCAACCCGCCCTGACAAATCAGTTAAATAATGCTTTCACCCTGTTTCTCAGCTTGTTAGTAGAAGCAATACCTTTTCTGCTGCTCGGAGTTTTATTTTCAGGTTTGCTGCTGGGGTTTGTAGACGAACGCAAACTCGTATCGCGCATCCCACAAAACCCGCTGCTGGCGGCTTTGATGGGCAGTTCGATTGGCTTTTTGTTTCCCGTGTGCGAGTGCGGTAACGTGCCCGTAGCCCGCAGGTTACTGATGCAGGGAGTGCCCGCACCCGCCGCGATCGGCTTTTTGCTCGCAGCCCCCACCATCAACCCCGTGGTAATTTGGGCGACTTGGACGGCATTTCGCGATCAGCCAGAAATTGTAGTTTTGCGGGTGGTATTTTCTCTGTCTATAGCCACAATTATCGGCTGGGTGTTCAGCGCCCAAAAAGACTTGCGGCCTCTGCTGCACCCGTCTGTAGCCCGCGCTATTCCCCTCCCAAAACCAGAGTTTTCCAAAAAAGAACTCGTCGAAGCCAACACTCCGCTGCTGTTGCAGTCGGGAACATTTATGCTCGGTCAGCCGGGGGGTGCGGTGCCGATCGAATCTTTGCTACAAGACGACTGGCAGCCATTACCAACAGGCAAAACAGAAAAAACCTCGAAACGTTCCTCGATGTTCCACCCTGTTTCTAAAGAGCGTCTGCGCCTGCTTTTAGATACTATGGTACAGGAGTTGCGGGAATTGGGAGGAGTGTTGGTGATCGGAAGTGCGATCGCAGCAATCATTCAAGTGGGCGCCCCCCGCGAACTAATTCTCAACCTCGGCCAAGGCCCCGTTTCCTCGATTATAGCCATGCTGATCTTAGGCGCAGTCGTGTCGATTTGTTCTACAGTAGATGCCTTTTTTGCCCTGGCTTTTGCTTCCACATTTACCAGCGGTTCGCTGTTAGCATTTCTCGTTTTTGGCCCGATGATTGACCTCAAAGGCATCGGTTTAATGCTGTCAATTTTTAAAGGTAGGTCCGTCCTTTACTTAATTGTGTTGGCAGCTCAGTTAACCTTTTTAATGACCCTGGCTGTCAACTTGCATTTAGGTTAATAAATTAGCTCAAACAGACCACTAATACTATTTTAGATTTTCAATGACCTTGCTCCACGACACGGAAGTCACGGATATACGGATAGGTGTTTTTTCTTTTCCCTCTTCCCTCTTGTTTCCCAATCACTATTAAAAAATGAATCTTAAAAAAATTAGCCCCTGGCTGGACGCCCTAGCTATATTAGCCTGGGGAATACTGCTTCTTAAATATTGGATCACCGGCAAATTAAGCATTCTCATTCACCCCAATTACTTTGGCTTGACTCTAGCAGGAGGAATCGGCTTAATGGTTATTGGCGGTTTAAAAACTTGGGAACTCTTAAAGCTCGATCGCACCACAAAGCAATCGCGGACATCAACAGCAAATAACTCTCTCAGAATCACAGAAGTTGAACACGTTACTTTGTTTCCCCCCAGTATCGGCAGCACCTTAATGTTGGGCGTCGCATTAATAGGTTTACTAACAACGCCACGCACCTTTACCAGCCAGACAGCATTAGAACGAGGCCTCACCGAATCCCTGCCCATCACCAGACTGCAACCCCAAGAATTTCGCAATACTACAAAACCCGAACAGCGATCGCTCGTCGAATGGGTGCGGCTGTTAAATTTCAACCCCGAACCGGATACATACAGAGGTCAAAAAGTCAAAGTTCAAGGATTTGTAATTCACCCCCCTAACCTAACAGAACAATATATGTGGATTGGGCGTTTTATCATTACCTGCTGCGCGGCAGACGCCTATCCGATCGGGTTGCCGGTAAAATTACTGATCGGTCAAAGCCGCACCACCTTTGCCCCAGACACTTGGCTAGAAATAGAAGGAGAAACGATCGTAGAAGAACTCCAAGGCAAGCGCAAATTAATCATTCAAGCATCCTCCCTCACACCAATTCCCGAACCAAAAAACCCTTATGATTATTAGATGTTGAGTAAGTATCAGATTAAATTTTACCTTGATTGCGAGATGGAAAGTCCAGACCCAATCTCCGTATACAGATCAACATACGGTAAAGTCAGCTATAAAAGTGGCAGTATCCTCCTCTAGGAGTTGCAAATAACAAATTCAGCAACTACACTCGTAATTAGGAAATAAATTCTGAGTATATGTCATCAGAAAAAAAATTAGCTATCAAAGGTGCTGCCTGGACGATCGCCAGTTATGCAAGCAGTCAAATTATCCGATTTGGCAGTAACTTAATCCTGACGCGTCTGCTTTTACCCGAATTATTTGGTCTAGTAGGTCTAACCTACGTTTTTATAACAGGGATCAACTTATTTACAGACATAGGTTTGGGCCCAAGTATCATCCAGAACAAACGGGGGGAAGATCCTCAATTTCTCAACACCGCTTGGACACTGCAAGTTCTTCGCAGCTTGTTCATTTGGATTGGTTTGGTTATAATTACCCAGCCCGTTGCGAGTTTTTATGAAGAGCCCCGTCTTCTGTGGTTAATTCCAATCATAGGTATAAATTCCGTACTAGGAGGGTTTAAATCTACTGCCACAGCCAGCCTAGAACGCAAAATGGCAGTGAAGAAAGTAGTAATTTTTGAGTTGGGCATACAGATTGTTTCTACAACAGTGATGATTGTCTGGGCATGGTTCGATCGCAGCATCTGGGCGATCATCGTCGGTGGCTTTACGGGAGCTTTCATGGAGTTAGTATGGAGCCATTTTTTGATTCCAGGCAAGTCAAACCGCTTTGCTTGGGATAAAGAAGCAGCTAAAGAAATATTTTCTTATGGAAAATGGATATTTTTGTCTACGGCTTTGTTTTTCTTGTGCTCTCAAGCCGATAGACTGATCCTAGGGAAAATATTTACTTTAACAATGTTGGGCATTTACGGCATCGCTTTTACCCTGGGGGATATGCCGCGCCAAGTCATCATCGCCATTAGTGGCCGGGTGATTTTTCCATCGATTTCTATGCTGGCAGAGTTGCCGCGGGAGGAGTTGCGCGCGAAGATACTCAAGAACCGCAAGCTAATTCTAATACCATTAGCCGTAGGTTTAGCAATTTTTGTGATCTTTGGAGATCAGTTAATTTTAACACTGTATCGGAAAGAGTATGAGGCTGCATCTTGGATGATGCCAATCTTGGCGTTAGGTATCTGGCACACCACCCTCCACAATATCATGGGTTCTTGTCTGTTAGCCGTAGGAAAGTCTCAGTACCCAGCTATAGGCAATCTGCTGACTTTTGTGAATCTATGTATAAGTATACCGCTGGGATACTACTTAAAAGGTAATTTAGGTGCCGTGATTGCTGTAGCTCTCGGTGACCTTCCTACCTATGCAGTAACTAACTACGGTTTGTGGAAAGAAGGACTAACTTGTTTTTGGCAGGATATTCAATTAACAGGCCTGTTTGTAGTGGTGCTGGCCACTCTACTTTGGTGTAGAGTCGCTTTGGATTTGGGTCTGCCAATCGATAAAATATCACCGATGGATTTAGTTCCAATCAATCAACTATTTCAGTAAACAAAAAGGAGATTGTCTCTATGTCAGCCGAACAAAATACAAGAAGCAAAGTAATGCACTTTATGTTCTTACAAATGGCTCTTTTACAAGAAATATCGCGAGTGGCAACAAGGTATAGTAAACTGATGTTTTTTTATCAAAAAAATCGGATTATAAATTTGTTCAAAGAAAACGAACATCCCGAAAAAAAACGCCCCAAAGTCTTTGTGGCTGTCCCACACATTACATCAGTTGAAGAATCTAACAATCCCGAAAAAGCCACAGCAAAAATAGAGAGACTCAGGCACACAATAGATGGACTGTTAACGACTTTTGCTCATTGCGACCTGACAATTACTATCCAAACTCTACCGAACAGGCACGTTACAGCCTACTTACCTGAATATCAAATTAAGTGCATTCAGATCCAAGAAGGCCCTGAATGCGACCCCATGTTTGTAGAGTTTAGACTTCAGGAAGAATTTGTCGAAAGAGTAGAAAAATTTGACTGGTTTTTATTTATAGAAGATGACATTGTTTTGTACGATGCTTTCATTCTAGAAAAATTAGAAAGTTTTAACCGACAAAGCGGGTATGAGAATGCTATTCTTTACCCACACCGTTTTGAAATGTATCAAGGAACCAAGAGATACATTGATTTGACAATAGATGATCAACTATCGTGGAATCAACTATCTAGTGTAGAGATAGAAACTGTAAAATTTGCTGAGTGTACCAATCCTCATTCAGGATTTTACTGTTTGTCAAGAAAGCAGATGAAAGAGTGGATAAAATCAGGTCGCATCTTCAAAAATCAAGTAGTGAAGGTCGGGCCTTTAGAGAGTGCAGCCACTTTTTGTCTTTTGGAATGTTTCTCGATATATAAGCCCCACCCGTCAAACTTAAACTATTTTGAGATCAGGCATTACGATAGCAAATATTCTAAGCTATATCCCGAACCGGAATCGCCGTATACACTGTCAGCAGTTAATAATAGTTCCCACACACCAATCGGCAAGGCTTCGTGAAAGGGATCTAAGTAGTCGTCATGATTATTAGTAGGATGGGTAGATCGCAAGCGTTACCCCTCAACCTATTAAATAATTAGCGATTTGAGATGTGAGATTAAATTAAAAATCTAAAATCTCAAACAGTGTTGGACGCAAGTGGTATAATTGTAGGGTGCTCTACTGTCCTCAAAGCCTCTCTCTATCGAGCAATTTTTAGCTCGGAGGCAGCCTAAAAGGTAAAATCTCAAATTTCGCATCTCCACTCGGTTGATACTGTTGGAAGTGCCGCAGACTCCACGGATTTAAGCTCGTGAGTTTAGTTCAGTCCTGGAGGCACACACACTTTCAAAAACCGAGTTTTTTACCAACATATTTCGTTGCAGCCCTTTTTGCTGGTAAAAAAAACCGTTTCAGGGGGTCGGGAGTACGCCCAAGACAGTAAAATTTAAGAGGGAAAATTTGGCAGTTGATTTTCAGCAGAAAGTAGGAGAGAAAGATTTGTGAGTATTTTTAAGAAAAAAATTAATCCTTCACCCTTCGCTATTCTGCCATTCCAACAGCCGATCGACCGCACGGCGATCGTCCTCATGCTAGTGCTGAGCTTCTTAATAGGGCTGCTGCTGCTGAGCGGCGATCGCACAGCACCCAGAGTGCGAGAATTTACCTGGGAAAACAAACAAATCGGCGCCGAAGATACCGGCTTTATCCTCACATTCTTTCGGCCGATGAACCAGCCCACCGTCGAGGAAAACTTAAAGCTAGAACCACCCCTCCCCGGTAAATTTAGTTGGGCGGGAAGACGCATGGCTTACACCCTCAAAGATCCAGCACCCTACGGCGTTACCTACACAGTCAAACTCGCCGGAGCAACCGATAAGTATTTTGGAGAAAAAAACCAAAATAAAGGAACGCCCATGCAACCGTTTAGCAGTTCCTTTCGCAGCCGCGATCGAGCTTTTGCTTACATCGGTGTCCAAGGCGAAACAGAAAGCAGATTAATGCTAGTCAATCTCAGCAGCAGCGACTCAAAACCCATACCCCTCACTCCCAAAGATTTAGTTGTCACCGATTTTAAACCTTATCCCGACAGCGATCGCATTTTATTCTCCGCCACAGATCGATCGATCGCCCGTACTCGTGGCACTCTAAATCAAGAACTATTCACAGTCACCACCGGTCTCAACCCCCAATCGGACTCAGGAACTCAACAAAAATACCCAGCCGGTAGAATCGACAAAATCTTAGACTCCAAAGATTACCAAAACCTCAAATTCGACCTCTCAGCCGACGGAAAAATCATAGTTGTCCAGCGCGTCAACCGTCGCAATCCCGGCGATTTCAGTCCTTGGATTGTGGAAGAAAAACAGGCGCCCAGACCCTTGGAAAATGAACAAGGCGGAGATTTTATGATTCGCCCCGACAGCAAATCCATGGTAATATCTCAAAAACAAGGATTAGCGATCGTCCCCCTCAAACCCGAAGCAGATCCAGTAGAATTTTTGCCAAAATACGAACAAGTATTGGGAATGGCCCGCGACAACTCTGCCGCCGCCTATGTTAAATACAACAGCGACTTTACTCGATCGCTTTTCATCTTAGATAACCAAGGTGTAGAACAAGAAATATTGCGTATTCCCGGCAGCATTATGGCCGTTTATTTCGACCCCCGCAAAAACCAAGACAACCAAGTTCAGCGTCTCTACTGTTTGTTAGCCCAACGCCTCAAAACAGAAAGCTACAAAGAACAGCCTTTCATCGCCACCATCGACCTCAAAAAAGAGGGTACTCGTTTGGTCGGAACCATCAAACCGCTGCTGATTTTGCCCAACCAATTAGATACCCAAATCAGTTTATCTCCCGACGGGCTGGCATTAATTTTCGACCAATCAGTCACAGCAGCAACTCCCTCCGTAGCAGACAGTCCCCGCAACGATAGTGGACAGTCCATCGCCACCAGCCGCCTCTGGCTGCTACCCTTAGTAGAAATACCCGCAGACGGTTCTCGCGCAAAAGTACAGCCAGAAGAACTTCCCTTTGCCGGCTATCACCCCCGCTGGCTACCATAAATCAATTTGAGATTTGAGAACGCACTGCTGACTAATGACTGGTGACTAATCTAAAATCTAAAATCTAAAATCTAAAATCCTTATGACTCCCGAAGAAATTAGCAATACCCTTAAAGACTTATTTGGTGACAGTGTTGAGATGCCTGCTGCCACTTCTTGGCAAGTAGAAACCCCCAATTTTCGCCTGTTAGTCCTCCTTTCAGAAGACGGGAGTTGGCTGCGGATTTTGCTGCCGATCGCCGATGCCCAGGAAGCTCAACCATTTTTTGATAAACTCCTAGAAGCTAACTTTGACACCACCCTGGAAACTCGCTACGCCTTACATCAAAACGTTTTGTGGGGAGTATTTCAGCACAGTTGTGCCACACTCGCGGCCGCCGATTTCTCAGCCGCCGTCGCCCGAGTGCTAGCTTTGCAAGAGCGAGGTTTGTCCGACTTTTTCGGCGGTTTGATAGAAAGCCGCATCCGTCAAATCATCAAAGCTGCGAAGGCGCAGGGACAGTCTGTCGAAACCACCCTTCAGACTTTAGACCGTTTCTACGCAGAGGGATTGATGGGTGAAATGGAACTAGGGCGAGAGTCTAGCGAAAAAACTCTCGCCGCTTGGCGGTATCAGCTAGAACGCCTCTGGCCGGAGGTGGAACCCTAAGAGAATTGGAGATTGCTGATTGGAGATTGCAGATTGCAAAAAACTGATGACTATCGAGGTTCGGAAGTTGCCTAAAGTTGCATTTCTTTTGAGTGGTATAGCAACCGCTGCCGACGCTTAGGATGTTCTTAATTCCACAAACCCTTGGGGAACATTGCTTCTTCCTTCTCTCGCGACGATAACTAAAGCCTTCCATCCGTTACATTCGGTTACATCCGAAGAAAGCGAATCCGTTGCCGAACTTCCTTTGGCTAGGGCCCTAGTCTTGACAATTGGAGCCTGTAAGCCCCTTGGACAATGGCTAATCCGGGCCCTCGAACCCTCACAGGATGCCAGTATATTCACTGATAACCCGCTCGCGGTTCTCCAATTCCCTTCTATCACTGGAAAAATGGTATAATTTATCACAATAATTAGTTATAAATATTAAAAATTTTCGGAAAACACCCGATCGCAGGTATATCATGGTAAAAAGTTTACAGCAGAGATCAGTAAGTTCCACAAAAGCTTCGATCGTTTAATATTGACTTAGAAACAAAATCTTTAGGAGACAATGCTACTGGGATCGGGTTTTCCCATCGGGTGCTGTTGTAATTTCACAAATTAGCAACTACCCGCTACCAATTACCAGTTACGAATTAATAGCAACTTAAGTTGTTCATGAATACAATTTTTAACAGGGGTTTCATCTATGTTTGCTGTGCGTGAGACTAGCTCGGAGTTATCAGTGTTGCATATACCTGAATTTTGTACTTGGAACATCTCCTTAGAATCAACTCTCCTAGACCTGCCACTCTCCAACTGCCAAATTGAATTAACTCAACAGGCAAAAGAAGTAGCCAAGGCTTTTGAAGAAAATTCAATGCTTCCCGGCGTCATTTTGACAGATAGTGGTAATTTTGTCGGCATGATATCCAGGCGTCTCTTTTTTGAAAAAGTTAACTGCCGCTACGGAGTAGAAATGTTTTTCAAGCGACCAATAGAGGTGCTGTACAAGTTTGCCAAGCCAGAGGAACTCGTACTTCCCGCCAGTAAATTAATAGTAGAAGCCGCCCACGAATGTCTTTACAGATCAGCAGAATTAATTTACGAACCCGTAGTAGTGGAAATAGCCCCCCAGACCTACAAGCTGTTAGACGTACACCAATTAATGGTCGCTCAATCAAGAATTCACGAATTAACAAATAAGTTACTCCACAAACAAACCGAAGCCAAACTCATCCAAACCGAAAAAATGGCGAGTTTGGGGAGGATTGTAGCAGAAGTAGCCCACGAAATCAGAAACCCGCTGAACTGTATTTGGGGAAATTTAACTTTTCTGCTGTCCTATTTTGAACACTTGCTTCAGCTCATGTCGGTTTATGAAGAAGAATATTCGGCACCCTGTCCCCGAATTGATGCCCTTAAAAAAGAAATTGAATTTGATTTTTTACAAGAAGATTTGCCGATCACCTTAGAAGGGATGGAGTTGGGAGCCTCACAATTGCTAAAAATAGTTAACGGGCTCCACCACTTCTCTCACATGGACGAGACAACACCAGCCGAGACAGACATTCACGAATGCGTGGAGATGACGCTGTTAATTTTGAAAAACCGCTTTAAAAACAGCATAGAAGTGGTAAAAAATTACGGCGAACTGCCCCTAGTTAGAGGCTACTCCGGTCAGTTGAGTCAGGTGTTTTTGAACTTGTTAGTTAATGCTCTAGACGCCCTGACAGAGTACGCAGCCGATCGCGAAATACAGACCCAGTGCGGGGACAACTGGCAGCCCCAAATCGAAATTACCACTAAAGTGATAGAAACCGAACACGGCAAGCGAGCCGCAATTTGCATTGCCGATAACGGGCCAGGCATTCCCCCAGAAAATCACCAGCAGATATTTGACACCTTTTTTACCACTAAACCAGCAGGCAAAGGCAGCGGTATGGGGCTGGCTATCTGCCATCAAATCGTCACAGAAAAGCACGGCGGCCAACTCAAATTGCGATCGCAACCAGGTAAGAATACTGAATTTGAAATTCTCCTGCCTATAGTTGGCACAACATGATTAACTTAAGAATATTCTCGGTTGTTCGCTCCTGCGGTGAAGTGATAGGCTAGCTTAGTAGTAGGTTCTCAATTCACCGAAGAACGAGACGGAACCCCTGGCTTTAGACACCGGGAGGAAGTCGGCTTCGGTTTCAACCGCCTTCAATATTTCTTTATACAACTGATTGAAAGGTTGTTTTAGAATTAGATTGTAAGTAAAACAACCATCTACGTGTTGAAACACTCTAGTATCGGAGAAATCCCGGCACAGTGAGCCACCACACTCCTTGAGGAGTAGTAAGCCTGTATAACTGACAAGTAATGGCAGAGTGTGAAGCGTACCTATCTGGCATTGTGATGGATTATGAAAGCAAACACAATTTAAAAGTAAGCGCAATTGCAATACCCTTTGTAGGGGTAGTTGTTTTGAGTGTATAGAGGTGCTTTGATAACGCCTTTGAGAGTTTTCGGATTCATTCAAGAATCCCCGTGGCTTCAGCCCTGGGGAGTATCAATTTCCCAGCGTTTCGGCAACTAAAAGTTCCAGTGGCAAATAAATTCAGTTCCAAACTCCTTGGCCCTTCAGTCTCCGAAGGCAGCCATCAAGACCTTTCGCTAGAGTCTACCCTCTGGGATTTGCCCCTGTATGACTTTCAGGTTAAATCGAGCTGCTTGGCCGTGGCAGTTGCCGAAATGTTTGAACAGCATCCCCTAGTGCCGGGGGTCGTCTTGATGGAAGCAGGAGAGTTTGCTGGCATGATATCCCGCAGGCAACTGCTGGAATATTTGCTCAAACCCCAAGGCCCAGAGCTATTTTTGCACCTGCCACTAAAAGTTCTCTACAGTTACGCTCGCGTCGAAATATTATTGGTGGCAGAGAGTACAACCATTTTGGCAGCAGCCCCACAAGCTCTGCGTCGATCGCCCGAATTGCAGGCAGAACCGATCGTCGTCCAAATAGACTCCCAATCTTACCGCCTCTTAGACCCTAATGCACTAAACATCGCGTACTGGCAAATTCGTGGCATAGAAACTCAAGTCCGCTACGAAAGAGCCCAAACTCAAATGATTCAAAGCGAAAAAATGGCTAGTTTAGGGCGTTTAGTCAACGGAGTAGCCCACGAAATTTTAGATCCGGTAGGCTTTATTTGGGGGAATTTAACCTACGTCAGCGACTACAGCAAAAACTTGATGGAATTGCTCTCAGTTTACGACGCATACTGTACTGACCCCCCGCCGGAAATAGCACGGCTCAAAGAAGAGATCGACTATGACTTTTTGCAAAACGATTTCCTCCGAACTGTTGCCAGCATCAAATCTGGTGCAGAACGTTTGAGCAAGTTGGCAACCAGTTTGCAAAACTTCTGCCACATCGACGATATTTATCCCAAACCCACCGACTTGCACGCCAACATAGACAGCATACTTTTGCTGCTCAAAAGTCGTTTGACTAGGGAAATCCAAGTAGTGAAAAACTACGGCTACCTGCCACCAGTGCCATGCTATGCAGGACAGCTAAACCAAGTATTTATGAATATCTTGACTAATGCTATTCATACATTAATTAATGAAGCAGTCGGTCAAGAATTGGCAAAAGAGTTCAAAGGTGGAGGACTCCGAGATGCCGATCGCCAGCCTAAAATTGAAATCACAACTCAAGTCTGCTGTCCCGAACCTGCGCCGGATTTAGACAAACTTCATGTTCGCTGGGTTTCGATTTGCATATCAGATAACGGGCCAGGAATGTCACCTAGCAAGTACAAAAAAATCATAGAATCATTCTCTACGGAAAAACGCGCCCTCAAAGAAACCAGTTTAGCAGTTAGCTATCAAATAGTGACGGGCAAACACGGCGGTGCGTTCAGAATGCGATCGGAGTTAGGCAGGGGCACTGAATTTGAAATTTTGTTACCATTAGCTTAAAGAAGTCAGTAGTCAGTAGTCAGTAGTCAGTAGTCAGTAGTCAGTAGTCAGTAGTCAGTAGTCAATAGTTATTGGTTATTAATTATTATGAAAAATACTGCTACATATAAATTAGAGGCAATCTTCTGTAGGGAAACGGCAATGCTGTTTCCATACCTGAAAAGTGCTGTAACAGTCAACAGTCAACAGTCAACAGTCAACAGTCAACAGTCAACAGTCAACTATTATCTAATTGACTGCCGCACATTTTACAAAATCTAGCATTAGCATCGTGTACCGACCAACCGCAACCTTTACAAACAGCTTCTCCGTGATTAGCACTTTTAACTAAGTGCTTAATCAAGTCCCCCAATTGCCAAGGAATCAGAGCAATTCCCGTCAAAATCATCAAAATAGTCAGAAAACGGCCGGATTCCGAAATCGGAGTAACATCGCCAAATCCCACCGTGGTCATGGTGACAACCGAGAAATAAACAGCATCTAAAAAAGTTCCAAAACTTTCGGGATTTGCCGGATGTTCGACTTGATAAATCAAACCCGAATAAACAAAAATTATTGCCAGCAAAGTAAACAAAATCCGAGCAAAAATCGCCCCATCTTCGCTGCTGATGCGGAAAATAGAAATTTTCAATTCCAGAAAACGGATGAGTCGGAGAATTCTAAACCAGCGAAAAATGCGGATAAAACTAACGTTGACAAATCCCAGCAAAAATGGTACTATTGCCAGCAAATCAATAATTGAAAAAAAACTAAAAATAAATTTAACTCGATTTTCGGCACACCATAGTCGCAATAAATACTCAAACACAAAAACAACTAAAAGCGCTGTATCGAGAGTTTGCAAATTAATTCTAACAGTTTCTGAAATCGGGTAAGTTTCGGCGATGAAGCTGGTCGAAGATAGGAGAATGAGTCCGGTAAGAGTTAAATTTACGGTTCTGCCAATTGGGGTTTCGATGTCTTCGAGATAAAATCCAATTTGCGATCTGGTGAACATAGATGAGATAATTAATACCATTTATGAGATAAGGGAATTATCGCATATGAGTATCGAATTAACTAAGGGTGAAAGGTTCAATCTTTCTAAAGAAACTCCTGATTTCAGTAAAATTGCGATCGCCCTGGGGTGGCAAGTCAGCCAGAAAGCACAAAACTGCGACATTGACGCATCAGTTTTTATGTTAGCGGCGGACGGTCGCATTCCTGATGAAAAGTATTTTGTATTTTACAACAATCTGACATCACCGGACGGTTCGGTGCGGCATTCGGGAGACAGCAGAAATGGACAAATTGAGGGAGATGATGAGACGGTTTATCTGGATTTGAGTAAAATCAATGCGGCTATTCAGGAAATTGTGTTTGTGGTGACTATTCACGACGGACAGGAAAAAAATCAAAGTTTTAGTCAAGTTGAAAATGCTTTTATCCGGCTTTACAATTCAGAGAGTCTTGGCGAATTGGTTCGGTACAATTTAAATCAGATATTTTCGCAAGAAACGGCTTTAGAATTTGGACGGTTGTATAAGAAGAACGGCGAATGGAGGTTTCAGGCGGTTGGACAGGGATATAATGCTGGGTTGCAAAGTTTTGTAGACAAGTATTATGTTGAAAATGCGGTTGAGAAAAGCTCGAATGCTGGTGAGAAGGTTGATGATGCTGAGGTTTTGAGGCAGTTTAGCGATCGGGTCGATCGGTTATTGCGCGAAGAGGCGATCGAGGAGACACCGATTCCACTATCTAGCGAAGCGGTAGAACAGCCGGCTGCTACTCCTGTAAATGCGGATACTGTGGAATCTCAGGAAGAGGAAAAAATAGATGATTCTGCACTAGAAAATCTGGAATCCGTTATCAGTGGTGAGGAATTTTGGAAACGGTATGAAGACGGAGAACGCGACTTTACAGGGATTAACCTAACGGGAGTGGATCTAAGTGGCAAAACTCTCGACTCTAATGTCAGTCTAAGTCAAGCAAACCTCAGCAGTGCCAATCTAGCAAATGCCAAGTTGATTCAAGTAAATTTGATTGGATCTAACTTGCAAGGCGCAAATTTGAACTCAACAAACTTGCAAAGTGCGGATTTGATTGAAGCTAACTTAAGTGGGGCTAACTTAACTAAGGCAATCTTGTATTATGCAAGACTAATTCAGGCAAATTTGAGTCAAGCCAACTTAAGTGAAGCAAAGTTAGATAAGGCAAACCTGACTACAGCAAACCTCAGTAGAGCTAACTTAACTCAGGCAAGTCTAGGTAGTGCTAACCTGACAGGAGCCGATTTAAGCCAATCGAAGGTAACTAAAGTCAACCTTAGTGGTGCCAACCTCAGTGGTGTTAACTTAACAGGGGTAAGTTTGACTGGGGTAAACCTTCAAGGAGTTAACCTTAGTGGCATGAATTTGAGTGGGGTAAATTTGACTGGCACAAATCTAAGCTATGCCAAGTTGATTGGGATTAACTTAAGTGGAGCAAGTTTGAGTGGGGCAAACTGTTTAGGCGCTAACTTGGATGGTGCTAACCTCACAGGGGTAAATTTGATTGGGGTAAACTTACAGAGCGTTAATCTGAGCGGGCAAAACTTGAGTGGCTTTAATCTGTCTGGGGTTAACCTACATTATGCAAACTTAAGTGAAGCAGACTTACATTCTGCAAACTTGTGTGGGGCAAATTTGAGCTATGCAAACTTAGAGAAAACTAACCTGAAGGAAGCTAAACTGGTTGGAGCAAATCTGGACTATGCAACACTCACAGGTGCAATTATGCCAGATGGCACAATTCACGAATAAATTCGATCGCCAATATTAAACAGCAAGGTGGGCAATGTATTGGTGTGAATTTAACCGAAAGTCCGCCAGGGAATGAATTCCCTGGCTAATAGCAAAAGTCCTCTGAAGAGGACTAATGAGTTCTTCAGTCCTCTTCAGAGGACTTTTGCTATGAGGCAGGGGTTTAAACCCCTGCCGGACTGAGGGAAATAGCGTTAAATTGACACCAATGGTGTGCATCGCCCTCCATAAAAATAAAGTATGATGAGTGTGAAATATCAAATACATAGATTGTCGATGAATGAATCTGACACAGAAATTATAGAATCGACCCTCAGATGGATGACGGAGTTTGTCGAGCTACCGCATCCAGTTTTCAGCGATTTACCGATTTGTCCCTTCACTAAAAAAGCACGCTTGGCAAATCAAATTTTATTCAAAATCGAGCGGTTTTCAGCGCTGACTGAGTTCGATCGCGATTCTGCCATAATGAAATTGATTTATGAATTTTACAATTCCGACTTGGAAATAATGGTAGTAATTAATCCCGAAAAAACAGCAATTACTGCGCCAGAAACTAAAGAATTGATAGACAAACTCAATAATCAGATTTCAGAGTTGGGCTTGCTGGCTTTTCACATTCATCCCGAAGAAGATTTTAATATTGACGGGCTTCATACTAGGAGGATGCCGTATCCGGGCTTCACGGTTCAAGTAAATTCTAAGCTGAAGCCAGCTTCCGATGCTTTAGAGAAAACTGAATATTACAAAAATTGGACTGCCGAACAACTAAAATATTTCGGGATTCCGAGAAATTGACGATCGCCCGCCCTCCCCGCGCATCTCTGTGCCATTACAATAAACTCAGCAAAAAATCTTTACACATAAGAACTCATGCAGCTTAAGTCAACAACCCGCCATATTCGCATATACACCGCCATCCTCGAAGATAACGAACTCGTACCCAGCAATGACCTTTTGACCCTCGACATTGACCCAGATAACGAACTTAACTGGAACGACGAGTCAGTCAAACAGGTATATGCCAAATTCGACCAACTCGTAGACGCATACGAGGGCGAAGACTTGACCGAGTACAACCTCCGCCGCATCGGTTCGGAGTTGGAACACTTGGTACGATCGCTCTTACAAAAAGGCCAAATCAGCTACAATCTCAACAGCCGCGCTGTCAACTACAGCATGGGATTGCCTCAAGTGGATGCCAAAATTCACCTGTAACGGCGATCCTCTTCGAGGGCTTCGCTAACGGGCGATCGGCATTTATGTCAACTTAAGATTGAAACCCATAATAAAGGTCGCTTGTAGCTGAGTTTTGATCCCTCCTACTCCTCTTAATCAGGGGAGTACGGGGGAAAAAGAGGGTTATGTTTCGTCTCTGGCTTTGGGGATGGAGGGAGATTTAGACTGGGATACAGAGGAAAGGTGGAGATGGGGAGAATTGGGAAAATCTGCTTTTATTCTTCTTCCTGCTTCTTTCTGACTCCTGACTCCTGACTTCCGGCTTCTTCCTTCTTCCCACTGCCCTCAAACTTCTCCCCCGCCTCCCCAGCATCAACCGGAGAATTAGGAACTCGATCGCGTTCCAAAAACTGTTTAACTGCAAGTTGGCGGTTGGTCATAAACTGACCCCAAGCGCCGGGAAACAGCCCATCCAAGGTTTCCACCAGCGCCCAAACCTCAAGATTCATCACTTTGTAATAAAAACTGTGAGAATGTTGAATGCTAGTGAGTATTTCGTCTATTTCAACTGCCGGCAGTAGCTTCGGATCGGACAAATTCTTGGGAAAGGCGCTGGGCTCATGTGGGGGCATGGTTAAATACTCAACAGCTTGCAGAGGCCGGTCAGTCGATTTGAGATTTGAGATTTGAGATTGACTCCACAGATGAATCTGGGGGCTTGAACTAATATCTAATTTTTTTGGCTTTCCACGACTCCTGTCGGGGGCTGGCATCCGCCAGTCGATTTGAGATTTGAGATTTGAGATTTGAGATTGACTCCACAGATGAATCTGGGGGCTTGTATCCGTCTTTGGGTAGGGTTAAATTTAACTTCTCTTGCAAAACAAGGGCGCGAGGCATAGATGACCCTTCGCGAGAAAACCGAGCATTGATATTTATTTATACCTGTCGGCTCAGGTGATTTCTACCTAGCTGCATCATACCATTAGAGTTAGTCTAAAATTTCAATTCCCTTGAGTGCTGCGATTTCTTCGGAAATTGCCACTATCAGGAATATGCTGAAAACAGCGTCAGAAACCTCAGCCTAAAGGCGTGAGGCTTGAAAGAGAAATCTAACAGGCCATTCTGACCAGACTAAGCTTTAAATAGCTACGTTATTTAGGTCACGACACCCTGGGATGCGAAGCTAGTCCCTTGCTCTGTCGCTAGTGGTTAAACAGTCTTAAGGTCACTGAGACAGTGCTGCTAGCCTAACAAGCCTTTATAACTTTGTCGAAGCTAACTTTACCCCAGAAATGGGAGTTTGGGGCAACCATTTCCCAAAAATCGGAGAGGTTGCATTAAATTCCCTCTCCGACCCCGAAAGGGGATTTAATTCAATGTAAAGCCGTCCTATAAGGACGGGGCTTCAGCCCTCCGCTTCGCTCCGCCCAGTTTTTTGGTGATTTCCAGCCGATGACTGGGGTGTGGCGCGATCGTCTAACCCTGAAAGCTCATAGCAAGATTCATCCGGCCGTCAACAAAATGGTAAACTGTTCGTGTCAGTACAAGACATTAAAACCTACCCCTAGACTGGGGGAAAGTCAGATATCACTACGCACACAACAGTGGAAACGTGGTGAGCCCGGGAACCTGAAAAATCAGGATATTAGGACTGCGAAGTCTTAAGAATCTGCGTCTGTTGAGAAAGCGGGGGTGTCAAATAATCGCCACGTATCAACCCGTCGAGGTTCAATCGCTAAAATAGTTCAGATCAGCACGCTTGCCCAAAGGCGTCAGGAACCCTTATGCAAAACTCTGTGGCAAAACACTACTTATGGGCTTTAGGTGAAGGGATCAAAGGGTGTAAGCCAGGCGATCTGATCGCTGGTCGCTACTTGGTCAAGCGCGATCGACTTCTTGTCGATACTCAACCCGAACACTTGCCGGAACTGCCCGAAGAGATTCCGAGTGTTGTCACTCCTTATCTGAGACTGTTTGCCTATCAGTTGCACGTACCTCAAGTATACGGCCTGGTATCGTCCAAGATGAGCAAGCTATCGGGAGATATCTGGCTACTGGAAAACGCGCCTATTTTGAAGGTGACGGAATCTTTAATGCCGGAATTGGCGGACTCCTGGAAAGGAGCAGCAGCAATGCGCCAGCTCAATTGGCTGTGGCAAATTGCCCAGTTGTGGCAGCCTTGTATCGCTCAGGGCGTGGCTTCGACGCTGCTGACTCCCGAACTGCTACGGGTGGAAGGGCAATTGGTGCGGTTTCTGGAATTGCAGCCCGATCGCAAACCGCCTCATTTGTCACAGTTGGGGAAATTGTGGCAGCAGTGGCTCGAAGATGCTCACCCAACTATTGCCAATTTTTTGAGGCAACTTTGCCAGCAAATGGTTGCCGGTCAAGTGCGCCACGGCGAACAACTGATGGGCCAGTTGGATAAAGCTTTGGCAAAGTGCGGCCGATTTTACGATCGTCACGTTGAAATTGCCACGGGCACGGATGTAGGCAGATCCCGGGCTCACAACGAAGATGCTTGCTATCCGCCCAGCGGTACGCTGTTCGCAGGAAACCCGGGTGCGGAAGCTTGCGCGATCGTCTGCGACGGTATCGGTGGACAAGACGGTGGCGAAGTCGCTTCGGAAGAAGCAATTGGTGTGCTGCGCGACAAGTTGCAGCAAATGCCCCTGCATCAGGCTAATTGGGACCCGTTGAGCCTGACTTCCAAGCTGGAACGGGCGGCTTGTGCTGCTAACGACAAGATAGCCAGTCGCAACGACAGCGAACACCGCCAAGGCCGGCAGCGGATGGGAACTACGCTAGTTATGGCTTTAGCCCACATTCACGAGCTCTACGTCGCCCACGTCGGAGACAGCCGGGCTTACTGGATTACCCGCACCGGCTGCTATCAACTTACTCTCGATGATAATGTGGCTTGCCGCGAGGTGCGTTTGGGCTACTCTCTCTACCGGGATGCTTTGGAACAAGTGGCCGCCGGAGCTCTGATTCAAGCTTTGGGGATTACTTCGTCCAACACTCTGCACCCGACTGTACAGCGTTTTCCGGTGGATGAAGACTGCGTTTTGCTGCTGTGTTCCGACGGTTTGAGTGATAAAGACCGGGTTGAGGAATGTTGGGAAGCGGAGATTTTGCCAATTCTCGACGGTAGCATTAGTTTGGGTAAGGCGCGCGATCGACTGATTGAGATTGCTAATACTAGAAACGGTCACGATAACGTCACTGTTGCTTTAATTCACTGTCAAGCACATTTGAGGGAAGACGGCAATACTTTTACAGAACTGTCTGTCGCACCTTTAGATACGCCGATCGAACTAATTTCCGATAGCGAGGATATGCCAACGGATTTGAATGGGCCCACAAGCCTTGGCGGTACGAATTCTGAAGGAAAAACGCAGTTGTTACAGCCGGAAAAAAGCAAAAGCCCATTTTCGCTGCTGCTGAAAATTTTATTTTTATTAGGCTTGGGGGGTGTATTTGCTTATTTTTTCATCCCTCCGGTGGGTCGCGCGATCGATACTGCCGGGGAGTCGATTTTCGGGAAACGCGGTTTAATTAAAGCTGGAAAGACGCCAGAGAAAACAGTTGAATCTGTAGCTTCTCCGGTCAAATCTTTAGAAACAGGCTCGTTTATAGAGATTAAAAGTTCTGCGGCTGGGGAATTAGGAAAAGAGGGCGATGGCTTGGATTTGCGAGGCGCAATCGGTGAGTTGACTGTCAAAGGAACAGTCCCTGCCGGCAGCGTTTTGCAGGTGACAAACAAACAGCTTACGCCTCAAGGCAATTGGCTGGAATTGAAAGTTTGTTCGATTCCTGAAATAGTGCGATCGAACTCTCCCAAACCCGAGTCAAATAAAGATTTTTCTACAGTTTCAAAACCGACACTGAATCCATCTCCCGCTGTGGCAAATCCCTCGCCTTCCCCGCCAGTTAAGCCAACAGTTGAAGTAGAAAGCGCCAAGCTGCAACCGGGGGAAATCGGATGGATTCAAGAACAAGATGCCATTTCTAAAGTAGTCTCTAACCTATCCTTAAACCCAACTCAAAAGGGGAAATGTGTTGATTCTGACTCAAATCCAAATGCTAATTAAACTGTTAATGCTTGAGTATATTTATCTAAATTGATAGAGTTTAGTAGAAAGAAAAATGCAGATTGCTAAACAAAACTAAGATTAATATCATGTCCGGTCGAGCGATCGCGATTTTTGTAGGGGCCGGTGAGCCAGCAGTACCTGGCAATAATTAACAATCCCAAAAACCCGCCCCGACCGGGATATTATGGTTAATCGATCGGACATGATATAACTGATACCATCGGTGGTCAAGTAGCTGGCATAATTTTAGATTTGAGATGGGAAATTATTAAATTACCAATCTCAAATCTAACAAGGCTTCAAAATTGCTAACCTAATTTGTTAGATACTTCTGCCAGTTTAGTCACCATTTGGGATACGGCTTTGTCAACTGCCGCGCTCAAAAGTGAGTCTTCATTGCTGCTGCCAGAATTGCTGCTGATACCTCTGACAGAAATATTAGAATCGCTTTGATCTGCTTCTCCTACCGCTTTGGCTGTGGCAAGAATATCTCCCGAAGCTGTACCGATTAACCGCACATCTATTTGAACGGTAGCTTTGGTTTTTTGTGAACCCGCACCGATTCCCATGAAACTGCCACCGCCGGATTGTTTGTCGATATTAAACTTGGTAATGGTGCCGATGAGTACGGCGTCAACTCCTAATTGTTTGCCAATTTCGGCTGCTGTCCCGGCATCCATCGCGCCGCTGCGATTTTGCTGTTTGAGCACTTGTTCGAGTTTGCTACGATCGACTACTGTATAAGTGCCGTTGTTGACGAGTTCGTTGATCAAGAGTTCGCTGATACCTTTGGCGGCGCCGACTCCCCTGTAGGAAGTGTAATAGCTGTTGGTGGGGCCGTAGTCGAAGTCCATGACTACGAGGCGCTTTTTGGCAGTTGCTTGGGCGAGTTGGGTTGCGGGTTCGGTGGTGGCTGGTGTGGCGATCGCATTTACTGAAACGCCTGCTAGCATTAGGGTAGCGAGGGAAATGCTGGTTAAGCGAGATATGGTGGTTGTTTTCATAAAGCTTACCTCACAGTTGTTTTGTGCCAACTCTAGGATACTTTACGGAACAGCCCGATTTGACATACCCCTGCCTAAAGGCGAGGGGATTCTTGATTCGCAGGGATTCCAATGAATTTACTTGCAGGCAAGCATCTTGACCGTATGCCCTACGGCTGCAAGTCCTCTAATTAGGGTTTGCTGAATAATTGATCGCAGACCACTAGCAGGAGCGATCGATATATTCAAGGTGAGTTAAATATAAGTT